>NZ_CP102278.1:1390000-1690000 GCF_025149915.1 Coprococcus eutactus | reverse complement strand
AAATGAACCTGCTACGATTTGTACTAGGTCATAGTATAGAGGTATACATGCCCTTAAAACGAGACAGGTAGGAGTCAGTTAAGTCCGGCTCCTATTTTATGTTTGTAGGTAATGTCTTTTCGAATACAATGTCGAGCTGAAAACAAGAAAATAATGAGTAGTTGTCCTCTCCTCTTCAACGTGATACACTACGTATTAGAAGAAAACATGGTATAGCTATTTAGATTACTTTGACTCTATCAAGCTCTCAAATCAAGGGAATGATACTGAATAGCAACACAAGCCCTTGTCAACAAAAACCTAAATGAGGCTTTTTAATCCTTATATATAATTATCTAATGATTAAGAAGTAGTGACTGAAAAAAGTCACAAGAAGGAGGAGTATTATGAAGAACAACGACAACAAGAAAAAGAAGATCGCAGTAATTGTGATTGCAGTAGTGATTCTACTGTTAGTAGTGGTAGGATCAGGTGTAGCCCTCGGAGTATTCCGTAGCACAAAGGGAAGTGCATCCGGTAGAGGTGACAAGAAGGCTTTCACAAATAAGCTTACGACTGAGGCTACCACTTTAGCCAAAGCAACAACAAAGGCTACCACTGAAAAGGCTACTACAGAAAAGGCTAAGAAGACTACGACAAAGAAGACTAAGAAAGTAGCCAGTGTAAGCGGTGGTATCACAACAGAGTCTAAGAATGACAGCAATACAAAGGCTACAACAGAGAAAGCTACACAGGCTCCATCAGATAACTCAGGTAATGGTGATTGGAATAACCCAACAGAAGCACCATACGTTCCGGATACTGAAGCACCAACAGAAGCTCCTACTCAGGCGCCAACTGAGGCTCCTACAGAAGCTCCTACAACACAGCACCAGCATACTTGGGTTGATGTTACCGAAACTACAACTGAAAGAGTTAAGGTTAAAGATGCTTGGGACGAAGAAGTAGAATACTACAAGTGTTCATACTGTGGTGCTAGAGAGACTGATGTTGGTGAGTTTCATATCAGTGATTGTGGAGAGAAATATTACGATGAATATTTTCATAAGTGGTTATATGAGGGTGCTAGCTGGGTTTCAGGCTGGGATACAATACATCACGATGCAGAATACACAACCAAAGAAGTTACCAAGGTAGTGGGTCAGAAGTGTTCTACTTGTGGTGCTACAAAATAAAAAACAGGAGGTAGTCCTTTAATCGGGACTACCTCTTTTCTGTGTAAACAAAAAGACCAGCAGAACTGGTCTTGGTTATCATCATGCTTGAGATTCGGTTAAAAGCAGAAACGACTGTTACATCGAATCCGCCTGGGTTTTAATTAAAGAACTAGCATTCTTTAATTAACGTCTGCTCAGATTTTCACAATTATCTGGGCAGTCCGTTTTTTGGTATGAATAACCACGCTCAAAAGGTGGAAATTCACTTTCTTCTTCAACTACATTATAGAAATAAAACATGATAATAACCTTCTTTCTTAGACACCATATGTAGTGTACTTTTTGACGTATGCTATAACATGTGTCTTTGGTTGGTTCAACTTATAAAAGTTAATGTTTGCACATCAGGCGCTAGCAGTGTCAAAGCTGCTAGCACTTTTCGCTGGTTTATCCAGCTTTGCATTAATTAATGTAGATAGATTACTTATGCGACTTATGATAGGATCAGACATAAGTTCGTACTGGCTGAATCCAGTCGGAATGCAAAATGTTCTATAATGATCCATTAAGTTTGAGTAACCTTTTTGACAACAAGGATAGCTAAAGATGTTAAGTGTATACCAAAGAGTTATTAGCAGCGTTAATAACTGTCGTTCGACTGAATTATTGGTGTATTCAACTCGAAGAACTGCAAGAATCTTCTTTAAGAAGGTATTGCTAGGGTATTGCAAATCTAAGGCGTCACGTAGCATTTCTTCACGAGATTGGGCATAGCATTTGGTGTAGTGAGAAGATTCGACTGTATCAATCAAACTTTCGCAGTTAACGTAAGCATTATTGTTATGAATGATGGGCATAAGAACGCGAAACAGTACTTGGGAGGTGTTGTTTTTGAATTCTATATCCTCGCAGCAGTGATGTAAGCGTTCAAACTTGCGCAAATTCAGAAAGTGTACTAGTGCTTCTTCTTTTCCAAGTTCATACTTTAGGTAAGTATAGCTATTTATTTGCTCATTGATTTCGAGAGAAGTTTTGTTAAATGTTAATGGTAAATTTCTATCTATTGTAAGCATATTGAGCCTTCCACATTATGTTGTGTGTGTTGTTGGTACTATAAACATTATATAGTGTGTACAGGAACAAAACAACTTACAAAAAGTTAATGCATCAGGCTCTAGCAGGGTAACACTTGCTAGGGTTTTTCGCTGGATTCTTTCCAGTAAAAAGAGATGGTGCGCACCATCTCTCCATATTATCCCTGTGTTATTCAGTCTTAGCTATATCAACTTTAAGTGTGCTAGTGGTATTTGATGTTTATCATTGTTGGTCAAATGACATAGCGAGTTAAGTGTGCTAGTGGTATTTGATGTTTATCATTATTGGTCAAATGACATAGCGAGTTAAGTTGAAACGTAACAGAGAGTTTAGCACAATCCAGTTAATGCCTAGAATTTAACTGGTGGGGCGGGATTTTGTCTCTCCAAAAGCTATGTATAATTACAGTGAGCTTCGTCCTCGGGATAAAGAAAAAATTGCTTCTAAGATTTTTGTACACATTGTGTATTACCTCCCTTCACAACTTTTTACTATTGTACAGAAGCTAGGTTCTGTTATCAATAGTTGGAATACACGATGTGTGCAGGAGCAGTTATTTAGTATGCCGCTTTACTTTCATAGAAAGGAGACCTATACTCTAAATAGGAGGTTATTATGAATTATTTAGAGTATACTGTTGGTAAATTAATGGTGGATAGTTTTGAACGAGGTATTGTCAAGTATCTTGGTAAACAGAGTAGTGTTGGTAAGAAGTGTGAGTGTAGATTAAATTCATGCTATAATTCTTTAGAGAACACATTGCATTATCTGAAAGAGAATTACGCAGATAGATTATACTGCTTTAATGTAGATTCTTTGCGTAGTTCTGAGGATATAGATAGATTACTTAATCAATTATATAGAGGACACGAGCGCATTTCTAGCATTGATGATAACAGCACAAATGAAGAGGCCTTCAGCAAATTGATCGAAGGTAGTAGAGATGTATTTGAAGTCGAACGAGTCATTAAGAGACTAATTGTTTCTGATTGGAATGAACATCTGTCAGTGATAGATAGTTATCATCCGGATGATGTGATTGCTGATCCTAAGTTAATTGTCAGAGCCATAGATCCTTCGTGGTATTCTCTGAGAACATGTAATGTTTTTACAACTTCATTGTTCAAGAAGGAATTTGGTTGGTATAATAATCGAAGTATTGCAATAGCATACAAGACAGATCCTTCATCTTTAGTCTGCATGGATACAAAAGATCCATCATACAACTTAACTAAGGTAGAAGAAGGTAGTTTACAAGATATTTTATTTGATATCAGAGGTATGGTTGGTTTGCAATTTTATACCGGTAAGGATGGTATCTTCAGTATGTTTGATCAGTTCGCAGCTAATGCTAATAGGTTTGGTGGAACTATTGTTCTGAAGTCTGAAGCAGAGCCTATTGCTGTATTAGTGAAGAACGCATCAAATAGAGATTATAGGTATGCATCTTCACTTGCTTTAGTAATGGAACTTCCATTATACAAGTTAGTAGGTGAAGAATTACATAAACAAGAGGTAGTCCTTTAATCGGGACTACCTCTTTTTAGTGCAAATAAAAAGACCAGCAGAACTGGTCTTGGTTACTAGGCTCTAGCAGGGTAACACTTGCTAGAGTTTTTAGGCAGAATAAAAAGCATCAAGTGGCCACTTGATGCTTTTGGTGCTATTCCATATGTATGTCTTGTTTGCTTTGTTCATAGTAATCTTGGTCAGCGGTTGTTGGAGTTAATTATTGTTACCAACTGATTTGACGAAGTTCTATACTTAAAATCCAGAGGCGAAGCATAACATATTTGCGTATAGTTTCTAGAATTTATACGTTGAGGAAGGGCATTACGCCAAAGCTAATGTATAACTACAATTCGGCTCGACCTCGGAATAGATTCAAAACTGCCTTTAAGTTTGGTTTTTGCATGTTGCATTACCTCCTTTCAGTAGTTTCTCTCATTGTACTATAGTTTAAGTATAGTATCAATAAAATGGTATTGCACATCAGGCTCTAGCAGGGTAACTCCTGCTAGAGTTTTTAACTGTATTATGTTATTATGCTGTCAGGTGTATATCAAGCACTTAACGTACCGCGTAGCACTTACGATAAACTAAATGGTATTATAAATGATTGCGAGGTTTGATTGAGGTGGAATTTATGAGTTTATTTGGTGGAACTGCTGATCTTGAAAGCCATGAGTATGTTGTATGTTTTCAGGATGAAGAAATTTTTTCCATAGATCGGAACGAGGGAATTGTTCATATTTTTAATAAAAATAAACTACCGTTTGATATCTATTTAGAAGAATCTAATGATTTTAGCGATCGTATCAATAATATACAGAATTTTAATTCATGGTGTTCTGAACGTATGCTAAGTTTAGACAGAAAGTATGCTAAGGAGATATGTAATTGTCTTGGTATACCGCAGCCATTTTCTGATAAAGAACGCGCAACGATAGTTATAGCATTACGTGGCTTATCTATAAATGATTGTTTTTGGATTAAGAAATCTGGCGAGAACATATCTTGGTCTCAAGTTAATTTATTTGATAACAGTTTGAAGAATCATGTTCTGGAAGTTGCATTATTTGGAATATCACCTACTATCACAAACCAGAGCCTCGTGTCTCCTGATATTTCTACAGCCGGAGCAGCACCTAAGGCATGGAGAAGAACAGATTCTGGTTTTGAACTACTGAAGGGCAATGTGAACGGTTCAGTAAGGAGAGAAGTAGAAGCTTCACAAATGTTGCAGGCTATAGGTATAGATGTTGTTAACTACCATAGTAGTAAATTTAAATCGAGACTTGTTTCAGTATGTGATTGTTATACATCTAAAGATGTTTGTTTTGCAAGGGCTAAGTATGTTGATATATGGTGTATGAATCATGATATCGATTTTGCAGATATAATCTATAAGTATAAATTACGTTTTGACATGATGAATCTAGCGGATTATCTTGTAGGAAATTCTGATGAGCATTCTGAAAATTGGGGAATTATTTATGACAATGAATTTAATATTACAAATATATCCCCAATCATGGATTTTGATCATGCTTTCGAAGCTGGTCCCCAGTTTATCTGTCAGCCTGCTCAATATCTTGGAATGCAAATTTCGTTACAGGATTATGCTTTGTCTGTTATTGATAATTATGCAGATATTATCAATTTCGATGTTGACCTGAGCAAATATAAGTATGGGGATTTTGTAAAATCCAATTTATTGTTTTTGAAGGAACATGTTCAATAAAACGTGGTAGATTCTATGTATAGAATCCAAATAAATTGACTCTAGCAGGGTAACACTTGCTAGAGTTTTTTACTGATATTTAAAATCTAAAAGAAAGGTGTTATAGTATTTACGAGGTGATTACTATAACAAAGGTGTTTTATTGGTATGGCGAAGAAAAATGGTATAGAGAAGATAGCAACTTTAGATTTTCTAAGTATTATCGATTTTTATTAGCTTTACATAAAAGTTACAACGGACTCAGCGGAGTAAAATTCTCTGGTCTTTTATAAATTGCTAAGGAAGGTATTTATGGAGGAATTAAATTTATTTAACGGCACTGATGTGTCATCAGCAGAAAAGAAAAGTAACTTAATTCATTACGAGGGTGAATTAGGCTGCTTTGATTATGATTCAGAAGACTATGAGTTAATAACTGATGATAACGGTGATTATCTGCATTACAGGGGAAGATCAACGGTTTTAAATTTACCTAAGGGAATAACAAATACAAGAAAAATGTTTCAATGGTGTACTTTCACAGAAGACTTTACTCTAGGCGACAACTTTGATACTAGTAATGTTACTGATATGGATTATATGTTTGGGTATTGTACTATGCCAGAGGGTTTTACTTTGAGCAATAAATTTGACACCAGCAAGGTTACTGATATGCATAGTATGTTTGCAGGGTGTACTATGCCGGAAGGCTTTACCTTGGGTACTAAGTTTGATACTAGTAGTGTCACTGATATGGACGGTATGTTTTGGGATTGTAAATTACCGGAAGGCTTTACCCTGGGCGATAAGTTTGATACTAGTAACGTTACTGGTATGTATTGTATGTTTAACAAATGTAGGTTACCGGAAGGCTTTACCCTGGGCGATAAATTTGATACTAGCAATGTTACAGATATGGGCTGTATGTTTAATGGGTGTAAGTTACCAGATGGCTTTACTCTTGGTGATAAATTTGATACTAGTAGTGTTACTGATATGGGCTGTATATTTAATGGGTGTAAGTTACCAGATGGCTTTACTCTGGGCAATAAATTTGATACTAGTAAGGTTACTGATATGAAACGTATGTTTTTCTATTGTGCTCTACCGGAAGGCTTTACATTAGGTAATAGGTTTGATACTAGTAGTGTTATTGATATGAGCAATATGTTTTCTGATTGCACCTTACCAGAGACTTTCACTCTAGGCAATAAATTTGATACCAGTAGTGTTATTGATATGAGCGGTATGTTTTCTGATTGCACCTTACCAGAAGGCTTTACTCTAGGTAATAAGTTTGACACTAGTAGTGTTACTGATATGAGCAATATGTTTTCTGATTGCACCTTACCAGAAGGCTTTACTCTAGGTAATAAGTTTGACACTAGTAAGGTTACTGATATGAAACGTATGTTTAGTAGTTGCGGGTTACCGAAAGGCTTTACCCTCGGTCATAAGTTTGACACTAGTAAGGTTACTGATATGAGGTGTATGTTTAGTTGCTGTACTTTACCAGAAGGTCTTATCTTAGATAATAGGTTTGATACTAGTAGTACTGCAGACGTAATTGATGTGCTTACGACCGAGTTTGTAGATTTTTATAAAGCAACAGGACGGTACTACGATGAGTACCTGGAGAAGGCAGTTAGGTATTATAAGAGCAGTCCGGCAGTGAACCTGACTAGAGATTGCGATTTGTAATGGGAGGTGCTAAGAGATTTATCTGCCTGTAAGCCAGTAGGTTTCATGCATACTTTTGATACAGTTGACTAAACGAAGGTGCAGTGTAGTGCTTGATAAATATCGTTGTTGGATTACATAAGTAATAATAGTGAGCGTATTCAGAGTAATTTGTGGAGAAATCTTTTTGATGACTATACAAGATATAAAATCATAACTAAGATACCCGAATTTATGGTGAATGATCTGAAGAGTATGGATGATAATGAATATTTGATTTTCAAAGGTTTAGTCAATGAACTTACTCTGTCCACAAAAGCCGCCTGCTCTTCTATAAAGCGGTTATATGCTGAGAAAATTATAACAGTTAATTCAAAAGATCAGGATGGTGCACTAGTAGGAAATGTTTTGCTAAGGAGCGTTAGCAGCTTGAAGAAATCATACTTAGAGCCTGGGTACGATGTATTTACAGTTTCTACAAGAATTACGAATACAAAAGATCCACACTGGTATTGTGAACAGAATAGATCTGTTGCTCTTTTATACGATTTTGATTGGAGATCATTGATCGTTATGGGAATCAATGATCTAGGCACTGATAATAGGCATAAAGTAGATTGGGAATATACAGTTGGTTTGAATGAAGTTGAGAGTAAACTTTTTATGAAATATCAGTTAGATAGCCGTGTTGGTATACAATATGGTGGTGTTGGTGCTTACCCAGCTATTCTGATAGAACTTTTGTCAGATGCCAATGAGCTTATTTTTACAATGAAAAATCAACCAGTGGGTATTGTAGTTTCCGAGGATTATGATTCAGAAGATAAAGATTACGCAGGCGTTAAAACATACAGTGATTACGCAGAAATACCAATTTACCATGTCTCAGGTGATAAATTTGCCAAGATAGTTTAACAGGCTCTGGTAGGGTAATTCCTACTAGAGCTTTTCACCCAGTAGTTCTGGGTTTCCCTTAAAACAAGACAGGTAGGAGTCGGTTAAGTCCGACTCCTATTTTTGCGTTTGAAAGCAATGTCTTTTCAAACACAATGTCGAGCTGAAAACAAGAAAATAACGAGGAAAGGAGCAGGAAGAAGAATGAATGTTGCAGAAAGGAGCAACAAGAAAGTAACTACAAGGAAAAGTTTTAAGGGAGGTAAATCATGTTTAAGGACAAAGTTAAAGTAACAGTAGTAGCTTTAGTCATGGTACTTCTTATGGTTCTTAGTATCACAACAGATCTTTTTGTAGGTCTTGCGGATGTATTTAGAGCCAAGGCAGAGGAGGCAACGCCAACTGACGCTACGCCAGTAACAAGAGATGTTACTGTCTACAAAGAGTTGAATGACTCTGATAAAGACAGGAACTTAGCAGGTGCAGTAATTAAAGTATTTAAGGATTCTGCGTGCACCGAGAGTATCACTGAGTTCGTACTCTCCTATGATGGAAAGTCATACGGTGGTGACGATAGAGTTGTGTACAAGAATCTTGAGGAGAGAGTTAATGCCAATGCATCAAAGGCAATAGCAAAACTTCAGGAAGATACTTATTACTACCAGCTTGACGAGAAGTTATTCAGATCGAATGACGATTACAGTAAGACAGGTTACGATTACAATAATACAGTGGGTTCATTTTCTATTGTTGCAGGAGATGGAGTCCAGGAAATAAAGCTCGACAATAATATGTTTAGACCAACAGAAAAGGTCGCAACGCCAACAGATGCTAGTAGCGAGGTTAGTACTGAGGTTAGTACTGAGGCTACTACAGAGTCAGACACACAGGTCGCAACTACATCAGATGCAAGTTCTGAGGAAACAAAGGCTACTACACAGGTAGCGACACCAACAGATTCTATTCCAGAGGTGAAGCCAATAGCCACTTTAGCATCAGTGTTTAGGATGGCTAAGGCTGCAAAAGCCGCTACAACTACAGCAGTTAGTAGAGGAACAGGTTATGGTTACAATGGAGGAACTATTTCTTATATCTTCTATATTAACAAGGGCTTAACTTATAACAACACTGGTTACGCTTTTTGTATGGAAGAAGGTAAGACCGGTCCAACTTCAGGAACAGGCACAGTTTCGAGTATAGGTAAGGGTAATATTACAAAGGCTTTATACTATTCATTTGCTGGACCAGGTGCAGGAAGTTATGATGGAGCACCTAGTTCAGGTGGCTTAAATGGTGACAATGTTATGACACTTAGCTGTATTCTTGATTATTACTACACAGGGTATTGGGATTCTGGTGATTTTGGAACAGCTTATGATAATGCAATTTCGTATGAAAAATGGCTGAAAGGTAAGGACATGCCTAATACATTAGCAGACACAGCCTTTAGCATTGCAGGAAAATCTGATGATTTTACAGCATCAAGAGCAGCATATAATATTACAGATAAAACCCAGACAACTAATGAATGGGCAGTTGTCTCTAAGAAGAGTGTCACAGTAACTATTCCAACAGGTGTTACAATGCATAAAACAGATTCCAAAGGAAAGAAGTCAACTCATGGGGCAGGTACTGCGACAGTTTCTAACGGTGACAAGATTTACTTTAGTGCCTCGATAGCTAAAGGTGGAACATCTGACATTAAATTCACCAGTGTGAAAGGTTACAGTGCATACAAAGCTGATTTTGGCGCAGAGTTACAGGTACTTGGATTTTTAGGAGAGCCAACTGATAAAGAATTCACTGCAAAACTTCAGTGGAACAGTCCTAATTTTTCTTTGAGGAAAACAGACAGCAAGACAAGACAGCCTGTTGAAGGCGCTGAGTATTTAGTATACTGTGCACAGGATAATGAGAAAGTCAATGTTGTAAGGTTTAAGACTAATAGCAATGGTGTTGGAGAAATAACAAGCGTTAACCCAACACAGGCTTCTGGTGAAGTTGGTAAAACAGTGGTAAAGCTTAAAGCTGGAGTTAGATATTATATTGTTGAGACAAAAGCACCAGAACATTACAAGCTAAACAAGAACAAGCAGATAGCAATTGGTGGTGAAAAGTATCCGTACGAGGCTCACATTGGAGTAAACGCAACGGACGGTCATGTGGATTATACATCAATCACAGGTGCAACATTTAGCACAACAGCAACCGGAGTAACTTATCATACAGTAGATAAGGTTGCACACGATCCTATCAATATTGTTATTGACAAGGTAGATTCTGTTCGTGAGGATGGTACACAGGTTGGTAAAACATCACTTGCCGGTGCTATTTTCAAGATGGAGTACTATCAGGGAAAGACTACTGCGTCAGGAACACCAACTAATACTTGGTATTTAAAGACAGTTAAAGTTGGTAATCAGTATAAGGCTTCGTTCAGTAAAACATGTCTTGTAACAGGAAATAAGGATTATCCGAGTGATGCAGCACCTGATACTTTGCAGGGTGATACTTATGAGCTCGAAGATGGTGCAATGAGAATCACAGAGGTAAAAGCTCCAAGTGGTTATAAGGTAGTTGATGGTAAGAATAAGGGTGCTTTTGTTATCAAAGGTAAGGTTATTAATCAGGCAAGTGTAACTGTTCGTGTAACAGGCGGCAGAACAATCTATGCCGGTGCAGAAATTACAGCAGATGCCTTCAAGCAGTACGAGCAGAAAGAGCGCTACGACTTCAAACTCAAGAAGGTTGACTCATACGGTAATCCAATGGCAGGAGTAGCATTCCTTGTAACTGCAAGCAATGGCGATCAGCATGTTGTAGTTACAGACAAGAACGGTGAGTTCGATTCAAGCAAGCTGGATTACACAAATGTAAACGGCAACGATGCAACTTTAGCTAAGGCTATGGCTGATACAACGCTGTACCCAACATACAAAGAAACAAATGTGTTCTTTACAACACCGGGATCCGGCAAGACAGCAGCTGCAGAGATCAAGGAAGAGACCGTTGACGGTAAAGCGCCAAGACCATTGTACAAGGATACTTACACAATCAGAGAGATACATCGTCAGTATGTAACAATTGATGGTAAGAAGTACAAGCTGACACAGGTATACGACCTTGGACCAGCACAGAAAATTACAGTTTCAGATAGTGCTAAGAACGGAGCCGTAATAGACTTCGGTACTTACACAAACACAGCAATACCAAAGATGACTTCAAGTGCCATTTCAACAGACACAAATACAAAGATGTCCGTTGCAGGCAAGAATTCCTCATTTAAGGATAGTGTCAAGGCAACCAATCTGAAAGCATCAACCAAGTACACGCTTATGTCAGTGGCAGTAGACGCTAATACTGGCAAGGCATACAAGGATGCTGATGGCAAGTATGTTGCAAAGAATGTTGAATTCACAACAGGTGCAGTTAAGAAGGGTACGGTTTTCCCAGAGACAACAGCAAGCGTCACATTCACAGGCGTAAACACAAGCAATGTCAAGTCAAGGAAATTAGTATTCTATGAGTATCTTGTTGAAGGTTCTGTAACAAAGACAGTATCTTTGGATTCAGCCGGAAAGCCAGTAGAGCCAGCAAATTGTGTGGCTAAGGATGCATCAGTAAGCAATAAAGCTCAGACAGTCAATGTTATCAGTCTGGAGACTAAGGTTTTAGTTGATAGCACTAAGACTAATGTAGCGCCGGCAGATGAGAAAGTAGATGTTACAGATACAGTTACATTGCACAATCTGGTAGCGGGAACTAAGTTTACTTTAGTAGGTAAGGTTTCTGATGGTGAGAATATCAAGGTTGAGAACGAAGTTGAATTTACTGCTAAGGGTGATGATGAGACTGTAAGCGTTCCGCTTAAGGGTCTTAATCTCACTGAGTATGCTGGTAAATCATTATACGTAATTTGTGAGTTAAAGTACGATGGCGAGGTTATAGCTACTCACAACGAAGATGGTACTGATCCTGATGAGAAATTCTATGTACCAGCTGTTGAGACAAACGCTATAGATGCAACCACAAATACACAGTATTCAATACTGGACAAAACACAGATAATCGATTCTGTTAAGTATTCAAATCTCCCAACAGAGTACGAGTACGAGCTGGAGACAACATTTGTTGACAGCGCAACAGGAGAAGAGATAAAGAAGACTGAGATCGAGAAAGATCCATACTGGAATATGCTCAAGGATCTCGGTTATGTTACTGATGAAACAAGTAGTGACAGCACAGGTGATAGCGTAGCTGAAGACACAGGAAAGATTGTTTCAGAGGTAGGAAAAGCATTTAAGAGAACTCAGGTTCTCAAACCAGAAAAGATGGATGATACAGTTAATGTTACTTTTGATATTGATCCGAGGTCATTTAATCTTGAAGGTAAAACCATTACAATTCGGCAGGTAATTAAACTTAATGGAGTTGCAGTAGCAAAGCATACTGATAAGGATGCAGAGTCACAGCAGATTTCATTTCCAACAGGATCCACTTTAGCAGTTGATAATACATCACACAATCATACAATTGCACCAACAAAGGATGCAGATGTTGTTGATACGATTTTCTGCAAGAATCTTGCAACAGGAATTTCAGTAGACTTTTACGGTATTGCAATCGATAAGGATACAAACAAGCCAGTTGAGTTGAATGGCAAGCCAGTAGTAGTAAAGCAGAGTGAGACTATAAGCAAAGCTGATCAGGAAGTACAGTTACATTACGTAGTTGATGGAACAAAGTTGAAAGGCAAGAGACTTACATCATTCGTATTTGCAGTCTACAATGGCAAGATAGTGTTTAAGCACACAGATCCAAATAGTGCTGAGCAGTCATTCTCGTTTAGTTCACTTAGAACTAAGTTCTTAGATGACAAGAATGGAACACATGCTACTATGCTTACAGAGGACGTCCATCAGACGGATACAGTTACGCTTGATGGTCTTACAAAAGGTGAGAGATTTACTCTGAAGGGTGTAGTATATAATAAGAGTACAAGAAAACCAATGCTTGTTGATGGTAAGCAGGTGACTAATTCAATTGATTTTACTGCTAAGGGAAATAGTGAAGAGGTAGCCCTTAAGTATCAGTATAATGGTTTGAAGTCAGATGCATATCATAAGGATAAGAATGATGATCTTGTAAGTTTTGTATACTTATACAAGGATGGAATTCTTATTGACAAGGAGGAAGATTTCGACAGCTTTGATCAGACAATAAAACTTCCTTCATGTGGTACTTCAGCAAGTGATGGTATAACAAAGCTGCATGTAGGTTATGCAAGTAAGACTGCAATCTTTAGGGATTCAGTTGATTACTATAATCTTATTGTAGGTGATTGGTACAGCACAACACTTACTCTTCATTTAAATAAGGATGGTAAGGATGCCGGACCGTTAAAGGATGCCAATGGTAATCTTATTACTGCAACAGTTAAGTTCCAGGCAAAGACAACTGATGGTTCAGTTAAGGTAGAGGTTAAGTATGACGCATCACTTTTAGCAGGTGAAACTATAACGGCATTTGAAACAATTCGTACAAAAGGGTATGAAGTGTGTGGTCATACCGAAATTACTGATGAGGGCCAGCAGATTCACTATCCTGAGTTAAAGACCTCTGCAAAGAACAGCAAGGATAACTCACAGCACGTTAAGGAGGGTGAAGTTGCTAAGATAGTTGATACAGTCAACTATAGCAAGCTTGATTCTTCTGTAGCATACAAGGTAGTTACTGAGGCTTGGGACTACAATACACAGCAGATCGTTGTCAGTGATGGTAAGAAGGTACGTAAGGTTACTGAATTACATGTTGATAGCAAGAAACCGGAGAATGGTTCATTCGATGTAAGTATGTCATTTAAGACAGACGGACTCGGAAAGCACAGAATAGTTATCTTCGAGTATGTATATGACAACAAGGGCAATCTTATTAGTAAGGAGGCTGATTTTGACGCTGAGTCACAGACTATTTATATTGATAAGACACCAAATAAGACAGGTGATAGAACTGTAATGTTCTTATCTATTTTAGCTGGTATGCTCGGACTCGGAGTGGTTACATTGTTTGTAACTAGAAGAAAGAAGAAATAAGTAATCGTTGAGGTTACTCGGTCAATTAGGTGAGGGTGGTACAAAAGCCACCCTTGCTTTTTAATAGAGTTTAGAGTAAGGTTGTAATGGGTGGTGCTAGTATGACTGCAAGATGTATTGCTATAGGTAATCAGGATTTTAGATATATTAGAGAAAATAATTTATTTTATGTGGATAAGACTGGTTTAATTAGTGATTGGTGGCATGCTTCTGATGAAGTGACCCTTATAACTAGACCGAGAAGATTTGGTTAAAACATTAAACATGAGTATGCTTGATCATTTCTTCTCTTTACGGTACAATATGTCAGACTTTGAATATAGTGACAAATATAATGTCAGTATAACTAATTACGAGACAAAAATCTGTTTTGATAATTTGGTTAAAAGCTGGTTTATATCTTGTAGCTCACCGCTTGAGGATTTTATAAAAGCTTTACAGAGGGTAGATGTTCAAACTATGGACTTGTGTTTGAACAAAATCACCCAACAAATATTTAGCTATTAATGTGTCAATTTTGTCAGTCTTCGTTTTGCGAATGTTGTTCTTACGCATAGTAGAAGTCTTGATGGGGTTCAACACACACACTTTGTAATTCTTAGCAACAAGATATCGAACAAGGTTGTCGCCGTAGTGTGCCGTCGATTCAAGACCAATGGTGAGGCTGTCCTTGTCTAGAGGATCTAGCTCGGAAATCAGCAGTTGGAAGCCATCATTGTCATTTGTAAATTTGAACGGCTTGATTAGTTCTTAACCATCAGAAGATATGGTTGAGGCAAAGTGATTGAGTTTGGCAATGTCAATGCCTACGTAAATCACGAGGTTGTACCTCCCTTTCCAAAGTCTGATACCGTGATATCCACCAGCGATTATCATCGTAGACTTGATGGAAATAAGTACTCGGATTACTCCGGTAACATCCAGCTATAAACAATTCAGATAAAGGTAGCGGCAATACACTTCTTAGAGTAGTCAAAGCTACAGGGCAAAATCAAAAGGCTACAGTATTTGAATGTATTGAACCATGATATTAAAAGAAAGGAAACATGTGATAATTAACTTCCTAATTATCATACAAGATATATATGAGAGTAGGAATGGGATATGATGTTCACAGACTCGTGGAAGGTCGTAAGCTTATACTTGGAGGAGTAGATATACCATATGAAAAGGGATTGCTTGGACACAGTGATGCTGATGTTTTGCTGCATGCGATAATGGATGCGCTGTTAGGTGCAGCTGCGTTGGGGGATATCGGGAGGCATTTCCCGGATACAGATGAGAGGTTCAAAGATGCCGACAGCATGAAACTTCTGTCGGAGGTGAAGAGACTGCTTGAGCAGAAACTGTATGTGATAGAGAATATAGATGCAACAGTCATAGCACAGCGTCCGAAGCTTGCGCCGTATATAGAACAGATGCGTGAGAATATAGCAAACTGTCTGTGCATAGAAAAAGATATGGTGAATATAAAAGCTACTACAGAGGAAAAGCTTGGCTTTACAGGGGAAGGTCTTGGTATCAGTTCACAGGCTATATGTCTGATTGAATCGGCATACAACTATACAACAGATGTGGCGGATATTGGCAGATCTGGTGGATGCGGTGGCTGTCAGGGCTGCCCTGCAGGTGACAGACAATATGAGTGTGAATAATTCATTAAATTTATCTGGATAACCCACAAAAAGCGGATATATGTGATAGAATAGCAATAGTTATGTATTATTAAGAACTAAGGAGAACAGGTTTTATGTTAAATGATGGATATGCAGAGCATATAGTGAAAGGAAAGACTCCGACGGGAGTTATGGCAGGAATGGTATTGGGCGCAATACTTATAGTAGCAGGTGTCATAGCATTTTTTATACCGATGCTTACATCAATAGGTCTGTTGGTTGTGATAATCGGAGGCGTTTTATTTGGAGTGTTCATTTCTAGAAAGGAAACGGAATACGAGTATATTATGGTCAACGAGGATGTTGACATCGCCAGGATAATCGCAAAGAAGAGTCGTAAGAAGATGTGTAGCTTCAGTAACAATGATGTGAAGTTCATAGCGAAGAGTGATTCAATATATCTCGACAATGAGCTTCAGCAGGATTCCTCAATAAAAACAAAGGATTACACCTCAAAGGATCCTAAATATGCTGATGGTGTTTATGTGTTTGTACTTAACAAGAATGGCAAGACTGAATTTGTTAAGCTTGAACTTTCAGACAAGACCATAGATCATGTCAATAATTTCTTTAAGGGAAAGTATAAAGAACAATAAAAGAAATAATAAAAGAAACAGTAAAAGAAGTTGAAAGTTGATAAATAATATGCCCTTTCATGGCAGATACTACCGATATCGGAGGTATTGTTGTGAAGGGGCTTTTAGTAAAATGGTTCGCTATATTTATGACAGGTGGTCTGATATATTATTTTTTGGAGATAGCAGTCAGGCATTATTCGCATTACTCCATGATCCTGTGCGGGGGTATGGCTACACTGCTGTGTGGTGGACTTAACCAGACATTCAAAAGAATGAGCGTTCTGCTCCAGATGGTGATCTCGGCAGTTATAGTTTCTGAACTAGAATTTATAACAGGATATATATTCAATATAGGACTGAACTGCGGAATATGGGATTACTCAGATGTTTCGTTAAATTTGATGGGGCAGATATGCATTCCATACTCGTTGCTTTGGATGTTGATTGCGCCGGCTATGATATATGTAGATGACAACATAAGGTGTAATTTGTTTGGTGAGGAGAGACCAGTGTACAGGTTTTGGTAAAAAAATATGGGGAGTCGTCGATTATCTCATGGGGATGGAGAGAATGACGATTTCCCATATTTGTATATTGTGATATTATGTTGTTGTAAGTTGTTGCAATATCAGTAACAAAAAATGTAGTGTGTGTGAAAAATGTTATTCCTGAAGATAAGTAACTTTCAAACCTTTATACAGTTTGGTATAAAGATTACGCTCATCTGTATATAGCATAACACCGCGGGAATCACGAACTATGTATGCATATTTGTTCTTCTGGACATTCATATAAAGAACTTCGTCAACATTAAGTTCTTTGGCTTTAACCTTGGCAGCACTGACACTTAGCGGTTCTAGTTTGTACTTTTTGATTGCCTGCTGAATTGTCATAATCTACACCTCCATTAATAATTGATTATAACGTGCTTTAGTAACTATCTACAGTATATTGTAAAGAAATAACAAAGTCAACTAGCAAAAATGCACAAACGTGTATAAAATCGTCGGAGATTGCAAAAAACAGTGTATATAATAGACAAAAAAAGGAGAAAATAATGATACAAAATGCAAATTATTATCAAAGGATGGAAGCCCAACTGGCAAGAATAGATAGTGAAAATATACAACATGGCAAAAAAAGAATGTTGCTGCATTGCTGCTGTGCACCATGTTCAAGCCACTGCCTTTCTGTACTTGCAGAGCATTTTGATATAACGGCGTACTTCTATAATCCGAATATAACTGACTGCAATGAATACATAAAGAGATTTGAAGAGCTCGACAGATTTATTCATGAAGTGTATGTTCGGGGAGTGGAGGTAGAACTTGCCGAACATGAACCGGAGGTGTTTCTGGAAATGGCAAGGGGCAGGGAGAATCTGCCAGAGAGAGGTGCAAGGTGTTATGACTGCTATAAGCTCAGACTTGACAAGAGCGCATCATATGCAAAGGACCACGGATATGACATATTTACAACCACGTTGTCTATAAGTCCGCACAAAAATGCGAATTGGCTGAACGAGATAGGCGAAGAGATGAGCAGAAAATATGATATAGAATATCTGTTCAGCGACTTCAAGAAGAAAGATGGCTACAGGCATTCCATTCAGCTTTCTAAGGAATATGGTCTTTACAGGCAGAACTTCTGTGGATGCGAATTTAGCAGGAGAGCGGCTGAGAGCAGGGGGCAAATTGAATAAAAAATAATGCATAAAAAAACAGTTTTTTGTCGCTAACACAAAAATAAAAAATATCTTGAAAAAATATTGTACCACCTTGTCAAATGTGGTAGTATTTATTAAATTAAGAAAAAAGAGGCCAATAATGTGGGCTATTTCAAGTATATCCCCGTTTTCACTCTTTTTTTTTGTAATAAAATAGAAAAAACGAAAGGAATACGATTATGAAAGCTTTTTTGATACTTGAAGACGGACACGTGTTTGAAGGTAAAAGTATTGGATCAACTGATGAGATAATCAGTGAGATAGTATTCAATACTTCGATGACCGGCTATCTGGAAATTCTTACAGATCCATCATATGCAGGGCAGTCAGTATGTATGACATATCCGCTTATAGGCAACTATGGTGTATGCAGAGAGGATATGGAGGCTGGCAGACCATGGCAGTCAGGATTCATTGTCAGAGAACTCTGCAAGACGCCTAGCAATTTCAGAAGCGAGATGACCATAAACGAATTTCTTGTTGAGAATAATATAACTGGTATAGAGGGAATAGACACCAGAACACTTACCAAGATCCTCAGAAAAGATGGTACCATGAGAGGTATGATAACAACTGATGAGAATTATGATCTTGATGAGTGCATGAAGCGTATTAAGGCATGGAAGATGGGACATGTTGTTCTCGATGTAACATGTAAGGAGAAAATGTTCTATCCTGGTGACGGATTCAAGGTTGCGGTCATCGATCTCGGTGTAAAAAAGAACATCGTCAAGTCACTCCTTGCAAGAGGCTGCCAGGTCACAGTATATCCTGCAGAGACACCTGCAGAGGAAATCATCGCAGACGCTCCGGACGGAATTATGCTTACCAATGGTCCTGGAGATCCAAAAGAGTGTAAGGTCACAATAGCTCAGGTAAAGAAGCTTTTCGATACAGATATTCCAATTTTTGCTATATGTCTTGGACATCAGCTAATGGCGCTTGCCAACGGTGGAGATACAGAGAAGATGAAGTATGGCCACAGAGGTGCAAATCATCCTGTAAGAGATATGAAGACCGGCAAGGTATATATTTCAACACAGAACCATGGATATATGGTCAAGGAAGACAGCCTCGACAGAAAGATCGCAGAGGTCAGCTTTGTCAATGTAAATGACGGAACAGTAGAAGGAGTTCACTATCTTGGAAAGAATGCGCAGACGGTCCAGTTCCACCCGGAGGCTTGTGCAGGTCCGTTGGATACAGATTCACTGTTTGATACATTTATGAATATGATGGAGGTGTCAAAGTAATGCCAAAGAATCCTAATATAAAAAAGGTTGTAGTTATCGGATCAGGTCCTATAGTTATCGGTCAGGCTGCTGAGTTTGATTACGCTGGTACACAGGCATGTCGTTCCCTGAAGGAAGAGGGGCTGTGCGTTGTCCTCATCAACTCGAACCCTGCAACGATCATGACAGATAAGGATATAGCAGACAAGGTATATATTGAGCCTCTTACAGTTGATGTTGTAAAGGCTATCATTGAAAAGGAGAAGCCAGACAGCCTTCTGCCGACACTTGGTGGTCAGGCCGCCCTCAACATCGCCATGGAGCTTGATGAGTCAGGTTTCTTAAGAGAGCACGATGTACTTCTCATAGGAACATCATCGACGACGATCAAGAAGGCCGAGGACAGACTTGAGTTCAAGAAGACCATGGAGAAGATCCATGAGCCTGTAGCACCTTCGGAGGTCGTTACAACTGTCCAGGGAGGTCTCAACTTCGTAAAGAAGATCGGATATCCTGTAGTTCTCCGTCCGGCTTATACACTTGGAGGTTCAGGTGGTGGTATAGCCAACAACGAGGAAGAGTTCAAGGAGATCCTCATGAACGGTCTCAGACTTTCACGTGTTGGACAGGTCCTTGTTGAGAGATGTATAGCAGGGTGGAAGGAGATCGAGTATGAGGTTATGCGTGATGCAAATGGTACATGTATAACCGTATGTAACATGGAGAACCTTGATCCTGTTGGAGTTCACACAGGAGATTCTATAGTTGTAGCTCCATCACAGACACTTGGAGACAAGGAATACCAGATGCTCAGAAGTTCAGCCCTGAACATTATCTCAGAGCTCAACATCAAGGGTGGATGTAACGTTCAGTTTGCCCTGAATCCTAATTCATTTGAGTACTGTGTTATCGAGGTAAACCCTAGAGTTTCAAGATCGTCGGCACTGGCATCAAAGGCAACTGGTTATCCGATAGCAAAGGTTTCAGCCAAGATTGCCCTTGGATACAATCTGGATGAGATCAAGAACGCTATTACCAAGAAGACATATGCCAGCTTTGAGCCGGCACTTGACTACGTGGTTGTCAAGATACCTAGACTTCCATTTGATAAATTCATCGCCGCTGACCATGATCTGACAACACAGATGAAGGCAACCGGTGAGGTTATGAGTATCTGTACAAACTTTGAGGGTGCACTTATGAAGGCTCTCCGTTCACTGGAGCAGCACGTAGACAGTCTCTGGTCGAGCAGATACAAGAATATGACAGACGAAGAGGTTATAAAGCTTCTCGGACATGTTGATGACAGACGTATCTATGTCATAGCTGAGGCTATCAGACGTGGAATATCATACGATCAGATCTATGACATCACCAAGATCGACAGGTGGTTCATAGATAAGATTCACAATCTTGTAAAAGCTGAGAGAAAGATAATAGAGTCAAAGGGCGATATCTCCAAGGATCTTATGAAGGAGATCAAGAGAGTAGAGTTCCCTGACAAGGTTATCGCGAGACTCACAGGCAAGACAGAGAAAGAGATTAGACAGATGCGTTACGACTACGGTGTAACAGCACACTTCAAGATGGTTGATACATGTGCAGCAGAGTTTGATGCCATGACTCCATATTACTATTCATGTTTTGATTCTCTGGAGAACGAGGCCGCTGAGGACAATTCAAAGAAGAAAGTAATGGTACTTGGTTCAGGCCCGATCAGAATCGGACAGGGTATCGAGTTCGATTACTGTTCAGTTCACAGCACATGGGCATTTGAGAGAAAGGGTTACGAGACAATCATCGTCAACAACAACCCTGAGACAGTCAGTACAGACTTTGATATAGCAAACAAGCTTTACTTTGAGCCTCTTACAGCAGAGGATGTTGAGGCTATAGTAAATCTGGAGCATCCGGATGGAGCTGTTGTACAGTTCGGTGGACAGACCGCTATCAAGCTTACAGAGGCACTCATGGAGATGGGGGTACCAATCCTTGGAACAAGTGCAGAGAATGTAGATGCAGCAGAGGACAGAGAGCTCTTTGATGAGATCCTTGAGAAGTGCTGTATACCAAGACCTGCTGGTAAGACGGTATTTACAAGAGAGCAGGCGCTTGAGGCTGCAAATGAGCTGGGTTATCCGGTACTTGTAAGACCTTCATACGTTCTCGGTGGACAGGGAATGCAGATCGCGATCTCTGATAAGGATATCATAGAGTTCATGGATATCATCAACAGACATACCCAGGAGCACCCAATACTTGTAGATAAGTACATCATGGGTAAAGAGGTCGAGGTCGATGCTGTATGTGACGGAGATGACATACTTATCCCTGGTATCATGGAGCATGTTGAGAGAGCTGGAATACATTCAGGAGACAGTATCTCGGTATATCCTGCACAGACACTCTCACCAAAGACAAAGAGAGTCATCGCTGATTACACCAAGAAGCTTGCAAACAGCCTGCACGTAATCGGACTTATAAATATACAGTTTATTGCATACAATGATGAGGTATATGTAATAGAGGTAAATCCTCGTTCAAGCCGTACAGTTCCATATATAAGCAAGGTAACAGGAATACCTATCGTAGATCTTGCAACACGTGTTATCACAGGTGAGAAGATCAAGGATATGGGTTACACACCTGGACTTCAGCCGGAGTCAGAGTATTTCGCGATCAAGAAACCAGTATTCTCATTTGAGAAGATCAGAGGCGCAGAGATAAGCCTTGGACCTGAGATGAAGTCAACAGGAGAGTGCCTTGGTATATCCAAGAACTACAATGAGGCTCTCTACAAGGCATTCCTTGGAGCCGGAATCAATCTTCCAAAGACCAAGAAGATGATCCTCACAGTCAAGGACTCAGATAAGATGGATGCTATAAATATCGGTAAGAGATTTGCTGCTCTTGGATATGAGATATATTCAACAAGAAGCACATGCAGAGTTCTCAATGAGAATGGTGTTCCTGCAAAGCTCATCAACAAAGTTGAGGAGCCATCACCAAACCTGCTTGACCTGATACTGAGCCATGAGATCGACCTGATCATCGACACTCCATCACAGGGTGTTGAGAGAAGCAAGGATGGATTTATCATAAGACGCCATGCGGTAGAGACTGGCGTTACATGTCTTACAAGCCTTGATACAGCAGATGCACTGCTTACAAGTCTTGAGACAGCCGATACAACAAAGCTTTCACTTGTGGACATAAGCGAGATATAAAATCTAGTTAAATAGACAAAAATGGGGCAAAATGATATACAACGTTAAAAGTGGTTGTCATTTTGCCTTATTCAATTTATGCTTATGGTCAAGTGAAAATAATAATTATAGAAATCAGAGGTGAAATATGCATAATGTACCTACAGATGAAGTGTTTGTTATAGGTCATAAGAACCCGGATACGGATTCGATATGTTCTGCTATAGCGTATGCCCATCTGAAAAATCAGCATGAGAACAAATTTATACCAAAGAGAGCCGGAAATATAAACAAAGAGACACAGTTTGTGCTTGATTATTTCGGCGTGAAATCTCCTGAACTTGTCAGTAATGTAAATGTTCAGGTCAAGGATATTGCCTACAGAATCGTAGATGGTGTTTCAGGGAATATCACTATGAAGAGAGCGTTTGAGATAATGCAGGATAATGATGCCACCACCCTTCCTGTTGTGAGCGGAGACAAGATCAAGGGAATTATAACAGTAGGGGATATAGCGGAAGCGTATATGCTGGAGAAGGACGATAATTCCCTGTATATAGCAAAAACACGTTTCTCCCATATAATAGATACTATAAACGGTGAACTTGTGTACGGTGATGCTGATGAATATGTGAAGGACGGAAGAGTGATCGTCGGGGCTGCCCAGGTCGATATTCTTGAGCGGCATGTCAAGGAAAATGACATAGTCATAGTGAGTGACAGAGTTGAGGCACAGCTTGCGGCCATAAACTGTGGTGCCAGCATGCTCATAGTCTGTCTTGTGAACAGTATATCAGATGTCGTTCTTGAATTTGCAAAGAATAAGGGATGTGCGGTTGTTGTGACGCCTACGGATACCTATGCAGTTGCCAGACTTATCGGACAGAGTATGCCTATAGGATTCTTTATGATAAGAGATCACATCATGACATTCTATGAGGATGATGATATAGACACCCTTAAGACTACCATGGCAAAGACCAGGGTAAGATATTTCCCTGTAACGGACGGCTATGGCAACTATAAGGGGCTTGTCTCGAGGCGTAACTACATCAATGCCAGAAAGAAGCAGCTCATCCTTGTGGATCACAATGAGAGGACGCAGTCCGTTGACGGTGTGGAGAATGCAGAGATACTCGAGATTATTGATCACCACAGAATCGCAAATATAGAGACTATGAATCCTGTTTATTTCAGAAATCAGCCACTTGGATGTACTGCCACGATAATCTATCAGATGTACAGGGAGCAAAATGTCAAAATAGACAAGAAGATAGCGGGATTACTCTGTTCAGCGATTCTGTCTGATACCCTTGCGTTCAAATCACCGACATGTACATTTATCGATGAGGCTGCAGCGAAAGAACTGGCGAGGCTTGCAGAGATAGATATATACGAGTTTGCTATGGAGATGTTCGATGCTGGAAGCAACCTCAAGGATAAGACTATGGAAGAGATACTCCATCAGGATTTCAAGAAGTTTGATATAGGAGATATGGTCGTTGCTGTTGGACAGATCAATTCTGTAAATGAGAAAGAGATAGAAAGAATAAAAAAAGATATGGGCGACTATCTAAGCGGTTATATGGAATCTGGATGTGACGTAGTAATGTTTGCCATGACAAATATCCTCCAGGAGGGATCTGGTATAATCTGTGTTGGGGCCGGGGCTGATGAGCTCTGCACAAAAGCATTTGGCGTTCAGCTTGATGATGGATATGCATATCTTCCAGGGGTGGTTTCGAGGAAGAAACAGATAGTTCCGGCACTGGTTAAAGCTACCCATCAGATATAATTTGATGTATTTATATACAGCAGATTAAAACTACAGCGGATATAAACTACAGTTACAATAAAAGATAATAAAATATAATGAAAGATAGGGTGATGTCGTGAAGTTATATACCGCAAACGACTATATACGAGATACATTTGGTGAAAAATTATATAAGATATCATTGAATGCGGGAACGACATGCCCGAATCGTGATGGAACGGTGGGGATAGGTGGATGTATATTCTGTAGTGCAAGCGGATCCGGAGATTTCTCCGAGAATGCCGAGTTGGACATAAATAGTCAGATAGAACGTGCGAAGATGCGTATTGCCGGCAAATGCAGATGTAAGAGATTCATAGCATATTTTCAGTCGTTTACGAATACATATGGTGATCCGGAAACGCTTAGAAGGAAATTTCTTGCGGCGGCAAAAAGAGACGACATAGCAGCGGTATCTATAGCGTCAAGACCTGATTGTTTCGGACCGGAGATACTTGAGATAATAAATGAGGTGAGGACAATCAAGCCGGTATGGATAGAACTAGGTTTACAGACTTCTAACGATAGGACTGCAAAGCTTATAAACAGATGTTATACTCTAGATGAATATGATAAGACCATGAATAATCTGAAGAGGTTGGATGTCCACGTTGTAGTTCATATGATAATAGGGCTTCCTGGTGAGACAAAACAGGATATGATATCCACCGTCCGCTATATAGCGGACAGTGGAGCCGACGGCATAAAGCTCCAGCTTCTGCATGTACTAAAGAATACAGTTCTTGAGAAAATGTACATAAATGGTGAATTTGATGTGCTGACTTTTGAAGAGTATGCAGATATACTGTGTGACTGCCTCATGGAGCTGCCGCCGGACATGGTTGTTCACAGATTTACCGGCGACGGACCTAAAAAGATACTTGTGGCTCCGATGTGGAGCGCTGATAAAAAGATGGTCCTGAACCGTTTGAACAGGATAGTGTCTGATTTATGATATACTGACGGCAGATTTGAGGAAAATACGCAGATTTTCCCTGTTTTCAGGCGAGAGCTTACTGCAACTCGACAGGATCTCGGCCTCCTCTTCGGGCAGTGTCTGACCATGACCGTATGCTCTGAATACATCGCTTGTGCTGTAGCCGTTTTTTCTTGCGGCATCTATGCAGGACAAGAGTAGCAGATAGCTGATATTTATACAGAACAGGTTTGAAACCTTGATCAGATTTACCATATCAGGTATTCTGTCTCCTCTCTCATAGTGAGAGTAGGCAGGGGTGGATATCTCTAAAAAAGCAGCCATCTCAGCCTGTGTAAGACCTCTGCCGGTTCGCATTGATCTGAATGCGCTGGCGATAGAGGTATTTTTGTCATTGTTGTCACTGAGTGAACTGTTGAGTATTTTTGATATTTCTGAAATGTTTGTTTTGTCAGGTTTTCCTATTCCTGATGATTCTCGTTTTCTTTTGCTTTCCATTTTGATTCTCCTTTTTAATAATGTAGTCTTTTCAGATACTGACATCCTGTGCGGCGTTTGATAGTTATGTCTGTTCGTTGTCTGATGTGATGTCAGTCGGTTTATTTGTTTTGGCTGCGAGACTTTCAACAAATTTGTCCACCAGCATTTTGTCCTTTGTCCCTAGCATCTGATAATTTGTCATGAGGGCTGCCATGTTCTCGTTTGTCTTGATGGCGGCGAGGTATGTGTCGGATTCCATGACCATTTGTCTGGATCTGTTGGAACGTGCCCGCATATATCTCGATGACAAGGTATATGCGTATAAGAGATCGTGATGCAGAAGTTCAGAAAGCTGTAGTGTCTGTTCTATGTTTGGTATATTGCGTCCTTCTTCGTAGTTTGCATACCCTGATCTGGACATGGATAGTGCGGTGGCTACATCTGTCTGAGTAAGCCCTGCCTTCTTTCTAAAATGTTTCAGAAGTGATGGGAGAGGATTGGTTGCGTTGTATTCCATATTTGACCTCCGTTGTTATTTTATGGTGTCATTTTACACAAACTTAAAGCTGTAAAACCGAATTTGTAATAAAATGGCATAATTATGTAATATACAAGGCACAAAACATATTAAAGTTGTGTTATAATGTTGACAATTGTCGTGCAGTCATGGCAGATACAGCTAAGGAGGAGAATTATCATGAGTTTAGCAGATGAGCTTTTTATAAATATGTGTAGCGATATCATTGAAAATGGATATAGCACAGAGGGGGAAAAGGTAAGACCGAAGTGGGAGGATGGAAGTTACGCTTACACCATAAAGAAGTTTGGCGTTGTTAATAGGTATGATCTGTCTAAGGAGTTTCCGGCAATCACACTCAGAAAGACATATATAAAGTCTGCGATAGATGAATTGTTATGGATATGGCAGAAGAAATCAAACAATGTCCATGATCTGAAGAGCCACATCTGGGACAGTTGGGCAGATGAGAATGGATCGATAGGAAAAGCGTATGGATACCAGCTAGGTGTAAAACATCAGTATAAAGAAGGAATGATGGATCAGGTGGACAGGCTTCTGTACGATCTGAAGAATAACCCATACAGCAGAAGAATGATGACCAATATATATGTCCATCAGGATCTTCATGAGATGAACCTATATCCATGTGCGTACAGTATGACATTCAATGTTACAGGTGACAGACTGAATGCGATACTCAATCAGCGCTCACAGGATGTCCTCACCGCAAATAACTGGAATGTGGTACAGTATGCCGCTCTTGTTTATATGATAGCGCAGGTGACAGGATTTAAACCGGGGGAACTTGTTCATGTCATAGCGGATGCGCATATTTATGACAGACATATACCACTTGTAAAGGAATTGATAAAGAGACCTACATATCCGGCACCGAAGGTTATACTCAATCCGGATGTCAAGGATTTCTATGATTTTACTGTGGATGATTTCACTATAGAGGATTATGTTACCGGACCTCAGATCAAAAACATTCCTGTAGCAATATAAAAACATAAAGTTTTGTAAGGAGAATATATGAAGTTTATAGCAGCGGTTGATAATAACTGGGCGATTGGCAATAAAGGAAGTCTTCTTGTCAGAATATCAGAGGATCAGAAGAATTTCAGAAAAGAGACAATGGGACATGTAGTGGTTTTGGGAAGAAAGACTCTTGAGGAATTTCCCGGAGGAAGACCACTAAAGGGAAGAACCAATATTATACTTAGCACAAATCCAGATTATACAGTACAGGATGCAGTTGTGGTACATTCCATTGACGAATTGTTTGAAAAATTGTCAGAATATGAGTCTGATGATATATTTATAATAGGCGGACAAACAGTGTATGATGTTCTGATCCCATACTGTGACACGGGCATTGTTACCAAAATAGACAAAAGTTATGAAGCAGATGCATTTATTCAGAATCTTGACGAGATGGATAACTGGCATGTGGAGAATGAGAGATCTGGCACTGAGCCAAACGATGTGAATATCACATTTGTCACATATAAGAACAGTGAGTCTCTGTACAAAAAGTAATTTTCTTATAAAAGCAACAAAAAACCTCTTATTTTTGATGAAAAATACACAAAAAACATTTGTTTATTGTAGATTATTGTGATACAATTTTTATATATTTTGGGAGGTGTACAACATGAAGGAAGTTTTAATTACATCGGGAACAAGCTTTGAGGGCTACGAGATCGTTGATTACGGAACATATAAGTTCACCCAGACGATTATTAACTCTAATTTTTTGAAGGATTTAGGAACATCTATCGCCGATATAGCAACTGACAGACGTGACGTTTATCAGGAGAAGATAGATGAGATCCTTAATGAGACTATCAAGAATTTTAAAGAAATGGTCGGTGAGAGCAACTACAATGCGGTCGTTGGTTTCACAACGGGGGTTGAAGTTTATACAAACAATGTTACGGCTGTTGTTGCCAGTGGAACACTTGTAAGTATCACACCGGTATATAAGTCTGAGTTTGAGAAGAGTAATTTTATCAGGAAAGAACTCTATGTACGTAACTACTATGATCTTCTGGTGCCGAGAGCGTCGAAGGTAGTGCTTGCATCGGAGGGTAAGGGAACAAAGGTTTCAGTGTGGTTTAACAACTATAACAATGACGATATACTTGCACTCAAGGCTGAATTACAGTTTACCAACATATACGGAGATAATATCACACTTCCGGATGTGGATTTTACATTTGACAAGACAAATCTCAATCTGCTCAAGTCGGATTTTGTAGAGTGCAAGCTCCCGGATAGATATATCAAGCTTATATCTTCGGCTAAGGTATACATCAAGAAGTATGTTAAGAGCAGTGGAGTATACGAGATCGATGCTGATTCTATCGGAATTGAGATGTCAGAGAGCAAGTTTAGGGCACTCAAGGTTAAGAAGGGTATTGATGCGGTAGCAAACTACAAGTCAGATGGCCTTGTATGGACGTGTAATTGCGGACATGTAAATGAAGGCGGTTCTGAGGAGTGTACTATCTGTGGAAGAAAACAGGATGATATGAAGAATTCTATTACTTTCAATTATGAACCTATGGTTGAGGAGATGAAGACCAAAGAGTATGTAATTGAAATTAAGGATGTTCTTATGAAATATATCAAGGATATTGACGCAAGCCTGAGAATGCAGCTCCTTGAGATTATGGAATCTGGAATAAATTATGAGAAGACAAGGGGATCTATGAAGGACTCAGTTATTGAGAAGGTGGAGAATCTTTTCCTTGGCTTATAAAGCTTTGAATAGGTTATGGATGGATAGAATATGCAGCAATATATGATTCAGATCATAAAAAGCTTACAGGAGAGAGGGTACAGACAACTGAACCCTGATTCAAATAACGTATACGGCAGAGTCGATGGCGATGTCGTATACGTTGTTGTTATAGGTAGCAATAGAAATCTTGATGCGGATTCATTAAAAAAGTTCAATGATAAGATAATTATTGAACTATCGATCAATTCACATAAGAAAGTGAATATTCTGAATATTCTCATCACTCCAAATGGTATGTTTGATGACATGACAAAGAAGATAGTCGAAAATGTGGAAAATGTATGGTTATTTACAGAAGATTATGGAAAACTGTATGTGTTTGAGAACCAGCCGACAGATTTTGATTCGCTCTATGATGTGATCGATAAAAAAACGGTGGTGGATAACCGTAGATCCCAGCATAATCTGATGAGAATGTTTGGCGTTGTGACACCGATATTTCTGTTGATGAATATTTTGGTATATCTTGCATGTGTGTATATTTATCAACCCACTGAGTTGGCTGTAAACGTGTATGCAATATCAGAGAAAAGACAATATTACAGATTTTTGACATCCATGTTTACACATTTTGGAATAACACATCTATTGGGCAATATGGTCATTTTGATCGCGCTCGGCGCGAGAATCGAGAACATAATAGGCAGGCTTAATTATGTCATAGTCTATATTGTCACAGGTCTTGCAGCTGCATTTGCATCATATATTAACTTTTTTTGTAATGATATATATGATTATTCGGCAGGTGCGTCCGGAGCAATATTCGGTCTCCTGGGAGTGCTTGTTGTCATAGCGTTTTACAATAAGGGGCGGGTGAAGGATCTGTCGCTTATGAATATGATTATATTATTTATTCTGACGCTGGTTGACGGACTGATGTCGGAAGGCATTGATAATGTTGCCCATGCAGCGGGATTTATGGCTGGAATACTGGCTGGGATCGTCCTTTTGCTGGTCAATCAAAAGGTTGTAAAGAATAGCTGGTTATGATAAAATATATCGACGACAAAAATGCGGGAGGCAGGGTATGAGTACTGGAATTAGTATGTCAAGTGTTAATAAGATAAAAGAACTTGCTGATAATGGTGATTACAGTCTTGCTCTTGATATACTTGAACATCAGGATCTGTCAAAATCTCTCAGTCCTCAGTTTATAAGGATTTGTGGTGAAGTATATTATGAGAATGGTCGCTATGCAGATGCGCGAGCAGCTTTGGTAAGAGCTCACTCAATGGCGCCGGCTGGCAACAAGATCATTTATTCTATCATAAAGCTGTATCTTTCTATGGGGTTTAGAAAGCAGGCGGAGCATTACTTTGAGATATACAGATTCAATCAGGAGAGTAAAGATGCTGGTACATACAGAATAGAATACATGATAGCGAAGGCATATCATAAGCCTGTGAATGAACTTTACAGCATTCTGGTGTCAGCTAATGACGTGGAGACATCGGAGGAGTGGGATTATGAGATGCTGCTTCTTCATGCCTATATACGCAACAAAGACAAATTTGATTCGGCGGCGATAGAGTTTAAAGCAAAATATAGAAATTCTGCAAGACTTTCTACATTGGATAGTCTTATAGAGAATACAGAATCCCTGGAATCAAAGGTGTATATTTTTCCTTGTGAAGACAGGAACGATGACGATCCGGAGCAGGAAGAAATCAGAGAATTCGAGAAAAAGATCCTTGATGAGGATGATTTGAAGATACATCCTAAGGATGCTAAAATCATGATCATGGTGGAAGATGATGCTCCTGTCACTAGTTCCATGAAGTTTAAGCAGATGTGGGTAAGATCTAAGGACAAAAAGGAACATAAGAAGGAACTGAGAAGGGAAGAGACAGAGGAAGAAAATAAAAAGGATAAGAAAAGATCCCATGGATTGTGGGGAATAATGTCCAAAAAAGAAGAAGAACTTGTGGACAAGGAGATGCAGGATATCTTGTCTGAGAATATGGATAAAGAAAAACTCCTTGGTGAAGTCGTGACTAGCAAGGCGGGTGAGTTGGAATCCGCACATGTTGATGAGAAAACAGTTTCTGAAACATCTGCTGTTTCAGAAACGGAAAGCTCTGAAATGAAATCTGGAAATGATGAGTCAGGCGCATCGCAAGATATGACAGAGATGTCTTCGTATAACATATCAGCCGAGGACTCGGCTGTGTATAATGCAGAAGATGAAGAAGGCGAAAGAGCTTTGAATGGCGAACCGGATGAACAGGAGGACCTCTTTGTTATAGAGGAGGAGCCGGAAGAAGTTGTGATGGTAGATGCAGATCTTATGACAGAAGAAAGCGATGAGCCGGAGCCAGAAGAAAATGATAAAACGGACAGTATATCTGAGGAAACGTTTGATCCGGAATTTTCCGATGAAGACGATGATTTGTTCTTTGTAGCGGAAAACGATATTAGCGTTTCAGAGGAGCTACAGACGGAGAATACGTCAGAGACGGATATTTTGGAATCTGATATGCCGGAATTTGATGATTTAGATTCTGATGAGCCAGGATCCGATACGTCAGATGAAGAAATAACGGGTATTGTTGAAAATGAAAATTTTGAACCTGAAAAATCGGATACAGATATAAAAGAACCTGAAGAGCCAGAAGTATTAGAAGTATCAGAAGTATCAGATATAGAAGAGACGGAGTCTTTTGATTTTGATAAAGCACTTGAGACTCTTGAAAAGTTTGAGGTTGATGTCAATGAAGATTTTGAGATTGATCAGAAACTTGACAATATAGATGACGATGACAATGATTCTGAATCTGAAACTAGCTCCATGATGGAATATGGGATAGATGCTGAACAGGAAATGGTGAAAGATGAGCCTGAAGTTTGGGAGATAGAGCAGGGGGAAGAAAGCTTTGAAGAGAATCCTGAAGCCGAATTCGCAGATGAGATGGCAGAATCCGAATTTGAATATGAAGTTGATGTTGACGCAGATATCGAAAATGAGATATCAGTGGAAGAAACTGAGCCTGTCTCAGAAAATGAAGATTATGAGATTCCATCAGAGAATATCCATGAACCATCCGAAGAACATCAGGAAGATTTAGAAGAACCAGTTCGGGAAGAGCGTTCGTTCAGAAGATATCAATCAGAGAAGACAAGATATGCCGAGTTCCCTGTTTTTAAGAGTAGTTTGTTTCCAGATTACAATACGGATGGAGCAAAACTGTATGAGGTGGGAAATGGCAAAAATCTAAAGATGGGTGAGCAGATAGAAACTGAGGAAGCCAAGATAACGGAGAACCTTCAAAAAGAAGAGGATCTCATAGGTGAAACCGATAGGTTGCTGGCAAGACTTGGGATCAGATTTCAAACAGAATTTAAGTCTATTCTTGACTTCGGTGCGGAAGGTGATGAGGACACTGGTGAAACAGATGGAGAGAATGGTCCGAATGCTGGCGGCACTAGAGATGCCAGAGATTCAGAAGATTCTGATGAAAAATCCGAAGTCGATAACATAGAAAAACCATTCAATGAGAAGATAGATAAGGATAGTAAAAAGGAAAAGAAATATTTTAAGTTGAAAGGTTAAATATGAAATAAAGTAGCATAAATATATATCCATATTGCTTTTTATTTGAACACGCGGAAGGAGGCGAGGGAAGTGGCTGTAGATCAGACAGAAGCTATGATTGCTGCGATAAAAGCGCAGCTTGAGAAAGAGCGTGCTGCCGAGGCCGCAAAGAAGAAAAGAGAAGAGGAAGAAGAGTTTCTCAAAAATGGCGGCAAGAAGAAAGAGGCAGAGACTACAAAAAGCCAACACAAAACTTTGTCCAAAGAGGAGTTAGAGCGAATTGAAGCGAAACGACGTCGCAAGAGAGAGGAAGCTCTCGGCATCGTGAGGAAAGATGAGCCAGAGACATCTGAAGAGGACGAGAAGAAGGAAGAGGTCCAGAATGAGGGTGAAGGGCTGAAGCCTGATGATAAAGAGAAAAAGAAAGAAAATGGACCAGCGCCAAAACTTAGTCTTAATCTTGGTGGAATTGCCGATGATATGCAGGACGGTTTAGGTGGCATCGGCGGTGGTCTTGGAAGTAAAACGGAAGGCGGCCTTGGTAGCGGCCTTGGAAGTAAACCAGATGGCGGTTTAGGCGGACTCGGTGGCGGTCTTGGCGGCCTTGGAAGTAAGCCTGAGGGCGGTCTTGGCGGTGGACTTGGTGGTGGCCTTGGTGGTGGCCTTGGAAGCAAGCCAGAAGGTGGACTTGGTGGTGGTCTCAACCTTGAGGATCCAAATCGTGGAACAGTCAAGTCGAAAGGCGGAGAGAATATAATTCTTGATGATGAGGAGTCTGAAAATACAGAGGAAGAGACTCTCGAATGGGTAGAGAATAAGAACGCCAAGGTCAATAAGGTTAAATCACCGAAGGCTGGTAGTGATGCCAATGGTGATCTGTTCAGCATTCTTCCAGATAGAAATAAGCAGAATTCAGATGCTAAGTCATTATACGATTTCGATGATGACGATGATGATGACGACGATTTCCTTGGAGCTGGAATAAAGAATCTCTCAAATATTGATGAGGAGAGTCCTGAAGAGGTAGCAAAGAGGAAAGAAGCTGAGGAAGCTAAGAAGAAGGCGGAAGAGGAAGCTAAGAAGAAGGCTGAAGAAGAAGCCAAGAAGAAGGCAGAGGAAGAAGCTAAGAGGAAAGCCGAGGAGGAGAAGAAACGCAAAGAAGCCGAGAATGCGAGAAAGAAAGCAGCGGCTGAAAAGGCAAAGGCAGAGGCTGAAGCAAAGAAACAGCAGGCTATAGATGATGCCAGAAAGAATGCCGAAGAAGCAAAGAAACACGCTGAAACCTCCAGAAAGACTATAGAAGAGTGTGAAAAGTCTCAGAAGGATCTTGAGAAGCAGCTTGAAGAGTTCAAGATCAAGAAGGACAGTTATGATGCCAAAATGGCACAGGAAGCTGATGCCAAAAAGAAGAATGATGCTGAGCTTCTTGAGCGTGAAGAAAAAGAGCTCAAAGAGACTGTAGAAAAGCTTGAGAAAGAGATTGTAGATAGCAACGAGAAGGCAAAGAAGGAATCTGATAAGATACTCAGTGAGAGCGATCCTGATACATATAAGAATAGCATTATCACGGAGGCTCAGGCGGTTGCAGATAAAGCTATAAAGGTTCTTGCTGAGACAAAGAAGAACAATATTGACAAGAGTGCTGCCGAATTCAAGAAAGCAGTGGATGAGGATAAAAAGAAACTTGCAGATATTGAGATAGAAAAGAAGAAGGCTCTTGATGCTGCAAAGAAGAAACGTGCAGATGAAGAAGCCAGAGCTGCTAAGATAATTAAAGCTGCGGAAGAAGATAAGACCAAGGCAGGTACTATATTTAGTGAGTCAAAGAAAGCTGAGGAAGAGGCTGACGCAAATCTCAAGAACACAACTGAGATGGAAGAAAAGTCGCAGAAGACTCTTGATGATCTGAATAAGAAACTTGCAGATTCTGAAAAGTCTATCAAGAATGCTAAAAACAGCAAGAACGATGCTAATACCAAACTTGCAATTCAGAAAGAAGAGTTAAAGAAAGCGGAGAAAGCTGAAGAGGAAGCTGTAAAGGCTCTTGAGAAGGCTAAGAAGATAAAGGCGGATGTTCAGAAGAAGATTGCTGATAGCGAGGAGTTTATAAAGAAAACAGCTGAGTCTATCAAGTCTGCTGAAGAAGATTGTAAGAAGATATCTGCGGATGTCGTTGCTGCGAAGAAAGAGAATGAATCATTTAAGACCGCAAAAACGGAAGCTCAGGATGCACTTAATCAGGCCAAAAAGTCTCTTGTAGAGGCCGAAGATCTGCTCGCAAAGGCAGAAGCGTCAGCAGAAGAAGCTGAACAGATTGTTGAAGAGGCGAAGATATCAGAGGAAGTTGAAATACAGAATGCTGAGAGTCAGGCTAAGCAGAAGTCGGATAAGATTAGTGCGGATGCCAAGCTCCGTGAAGCTAAGCATGAGGCATATGTTGCGTCAGAGGATGAAAAGTACGCCAATGCTGAGGCTGGGGAACTTGAGAAGGTTCAGACTGCAGCTATGAAAGCTGATAAAGATGCTGCAGATATGAAGAACAAGGCTGAAGCGGATGCAAAGAAACTTCTTGATGATGCCAAGAAAAAAGAGTCTGATATAAAGAATAAAATTTCAGAGCTTAAGACAGAACAGGCAGAAAGAGTAGTTGCAAGAAAAGAGGCTGCAAAGCAGGCAAAGGCTGAAGCCGAGGAGAAGAAGAAGAAAGATTTGTCTGCAATAGATAAGGCTGAGGCGGATGTAAAGAAACAGCTCGATGACATAAAGAGTAAGGCAAGTGCAGCTGCAAAGGTTCTTGAAAAGGCAATAAAGAGAGAAGAAGAATACAGAAAGCAGGAGGAACTTCTTAAAGAGGGTAAGATCGAGGAAGCTGCGAATGTTATCACTCAGGATGAAGAGGCGACGATGGCAGCATCCATAAGTGAAGTAGTTGCTGCAAGACGCAAATCACTTCCGGCAGAGGCAAAGTATCTTTATAAGTATCTTGGTGTTGAACCTGCAGGGGCTCAGATCGTCAATGTGCTTCAGACACTTAAGGTAGACCCTAAGAGATCTAAAAATATTGTCATACTTGGACAGCACGGATTCGGACTTACAACCATAGGTGAGGATTTTGCCAAGTTCTATTATGATATGGGAATATGTAAGTCAGATGCTAAGGCTAAAGTTAAGGCAAAGGTCATAAACAGTGGTAAACTTGGTGGAGCCGTGGCAAAACTCAAGGGTGGATGTCTTATAATCGAGAGCGCAGGTCTTATAACTCCAGATAGATTTAAAGAAATGGTTGACATGTGTTCTCCGGAGAAGAATGATATCAAGATTATCCTGACTGGTGAAAAGACCGCACTCAGCAATATGCTTGCATCTAATATGACTCAGGCACGAGCTTTCAACAACCGTATTTATTTCGATCAGATTAACGAAAATGGTATGGTCAATGTTGCAGAGTGCTATGTTGAAGAGAAAGGATTCAAGCTTGAGAGTGGAGCAGATTCAGCCATAAAGAACCTTTTGATGGGAATGGAGTCCGGTAATATAGACAGACTTCTTGGTGCTATGGAAGATGCTATGAAGAAGGCTGAGAATAGGGATCCAATTGATAAAAAGGTTTTGAAAAAAGAAATAGTACAATAGTAATACAGACAGGTATGCTGTCGCTAAAGACAGAAATTTGTTGAAAAATAATATGCCAGTGCTTATAATATCAGTGTTATAAGTACTGGCATTAATTGTGTAAAGGAGATTTTGTATGCTTTCGACTGATATAGGAGTAGATTTAGGAACATCAAATGTATTGATAAGCGTCAGAGGCAAGGGGGTTGTTGTTAATCAGCCATCCGTTGTCGCATATGAAGTCTCCACGAAAAAGGTAATAGCGATAGGGATAAAAGCCAAGAAGATGATAGGTAAGACGCCGGAGAATATAGATGTTGTTAGACCGCTCAACAAGGGAGTCATATCCGATTATACGATTGCGGAGATTATGCTCAAGGCATTTATTAGAAGTGCCATGGAGAAGAGATCAGGTGTGGGGAGACCTCGTATATGTGTTTGCGTTCCAAGCGGTGTAACCGAGGTGCAGAGAAGGGCGGTTGAAGAGGCTGTATATAAGACAGGAGCAAAGACGGTCTACGTTATGGAAGAACCTCTTGCTGCGGCTGTTGGAGCAAATGTTGATATTCATGAAGCTAAGGGCAGCATGGTTGTAGATATAGGTGGAGGAACCACTGATATAGCAGTTATATCACTTGGAGGCGCGGTGGAGAGCAGTTCCATCAAGTACGCCGGTGATGATTTTGACAACGCTTTGGTCAGGTATGTCAGAAGAAAGTATAATCTGCTTATTGGCGATCAGTCTGCCGAGAAAGCAAAGATAGCTATAGGTTCTGTTATAGAACGTGAGGATGATATAGAATATGTGATAAAGGGACGTGACTTGATAAAGGGACTTCCTAAGGCGGTAACCATAACGGCAAACGAAACGGTGGCAGCCTTTGAGGAGACAACAAATCATATCCTTGGAGCAATCCACAATGTTCTTGAGACTGCACCGCCTGAGCTGGTGGCTGATATTGCTGTGTCGGGTATAGTTCTCACCGGAGGCGGGAGTCTGATATACGGCATGGACACTCTCATAAAGGAGAGAACCGGCATAGAAGCATACGTTTCTGAGAAGGCACTTGAGGCTGTTGCGCTCGGCGCTGGAATGTCGGTGGTCATAAACGAAAAGAAAGACGAATAAACTTATGGAAAAAGATTTTTTGCCGATCTGTAGGGATGATATGGAGAAAAGAGGATGGTCAGAGGCAGACTTTGTATTTGTCATAGGTGATGCCTATGTTGACCATCCATCATTTGGTCCGGCTATCATAAGCAGATTACTGGAAAGATATGGATATAAAGTGTGTATAATAGCCCAGCCTGATTGGAAAAACGACAAAAGCATTGATGTTTTTGGAAAGCCAAGACTGGGTTTTTTGGTGTGCGGAGGAAACATGGATTCTATGGTCAACCACTACTCCGTATCAAAAAAGAGAAGACAGAAAGATGCATATTCACCAGGCGGAGAAATGGGACTCAGACCTGATTATGCAACAACCGTGTATTGTAATCTTATCAGAAGAACATACAAGGATGTACCGATCATAATAGGTGGTATCGAGGCCAGCCTCAGAAGAATGGCTCACTATGATTATTGGTCTGACAAACTTAAACATTCCATACTTGTGGATTCCTCTGCTGATATTCTGTCATATGGAATGGGCGAACACAGTATGATAGAGATAGCTGAGGCTCTTGACAGTGGCATCAATGTCAGTGATATCACATATGTGAGGGGAACCTGCTATAGGACCAAGGATATATCAGGTGTTTCGGAGGATGCTATATTGCTTCCGGATTATGACAGCCTTACACGAGACAGACTGGAGTACGCCAGAAGCTTTTATACACAGTATATAAATACGGATCCATACTCTGCAAAGACACTAGTTGAAGGGTATGGTAACAGAGGATATGTGGTGCAGAATCCACCTGCTTACCCACTTACACAGATGGAGATGGATGATGTGTACGATCTTCCTTACATGAATAACTATCATCCCATATACGAGTCAAAAGGTGGGATTCCTGCAATCTCGGAGATCAAATTCAGTCTGACGAGCAATAGAGGCTGTTTTGGAGGCTGTAGTTTCTGCGCACTTACATTTCATCAGGGAAGAATCATCCAGACTAGAAGTCATGAATCCTTGATAAGGGAGGCTGAGCAGATGACGCACGATCCAGATTTCAAAGGGTATATACATGATGTAGGAGGTCCAACGGCGAATTTCAGACATAAGTCATGTGCAAAACAGGATAGATATGGCGTGTGTACAAATAAACAATGCCTTTTCCCAGAACCGTGTAGGAATCTGAAGGTTGATCACAAAGATTACATTGAACTTCTTAGAAAACTTGAGGCTATTCCTGGCGTGAAAAAGGTGTTTATAAGATCGGGAATCCGATTTGATTATGTAATGGCAGATAGCAGTGATGAGTTTTTGAAAGAACTCTGTGAGAAGCATATAAGTGGACAACTCAGGGTTGCCCCAGAGCATGTGTCAGACAATGTTCTGAAGATGATGGGAAAACCGAAGAATAGTGTATATGAGAGTTTCATAGCCAGATACCAGAAGGTGAATGCGCGTACAGGCAAAAAACAGTTTGTCGTGCCTTATCTGATGTCGTCGCATCCTGGCTCTACGCTTAAAGAAGCAGTGGAGCTTGCGGAGTATGTGCGGGATATAGGGTATATGCCGGAACAGGTACAGGACTTTTATCCAACACCATCGACCATTTCTACATGTATGTATTATACTGGAGTCGATCCGCGTACGATGCAGCCGGTATACGTGCCGCATAATCCGCATGAGAAAGCAATGCAGAAAGCACTCATGATGTATAGAAAGCCTGAGAATTATGACCTTGTAAAAGAGGCACTCATAAAAGCTGGAAGACAGGATCTTATAGGCTTTGATAAAAAATGTCTGATAAGGCCTAGAAAAATGGAAAACAGTTCAGGACATGAACATAGACCTTCCAAGGGTAGAAATCAGAGTAGAAATTGCGTATGTTCGAATAATACAAGGAAAAATAATACAAACAACAAAAATTATAAAGAGGCACCTCAAAAAAACAAAAAAATTAAAGATAATGTCAGATCTGTGGGTGAAAACAAAAGGCATAAAAGAAAATAAGCAGTAAATGGTGATATTCATTTTTGGTTGCGTGGTACATGCTTTTGTGCTAGAATTATGGCAGATTGTGTGAACCTTTAGATTGTCGTGTACTGTTTTGGGTGAACAACGTGAATATACAATATATGGCGATCAAAAAGATTTATTATATATGTAGTCTTATGTCACACTAAAATTTTTAAACAATATTTTTTAAAATGGAGGATTTGAAAATGGCAAAGAAGATTGTTTTAGCAGGCGCATGTCGTACAGCTATCGGAACAATGGGTGGATCACTCAGCACAACACCAGCTGCAGAGCTTGGTTCAATCGTTATCAAGGAGGCTATCAACAGAGCAGGAGTTCCTGCAGATCAGGTAGACCACGTATACATGGGATGTGTTATCCAGGCTGGTCAGGGACAGAATGTAGCACGTCAGGCTTCAATAAAGGCTGGACTTCCAATCGAGACAACTGCTGTTACAGTTAACGTTGTCTGTGGTTCAGGTCTTAACTGTGTCAACATGGCTGCACAGATGATCGAGGCAGGAGATGCTGATATCGTAGTTGCAGGTGGTATGGAGAATATGTCTATGGCTCCTTATGCTATGATGAAGGGCCGTTTCGGTTACAGAATGAACAATGGTGTACTTGTGGATACAATGGTAAATGATGCTCTCTGGGATGCGTTCAATGACTATCACATGATCAAGACAGCTGACAATATCTGTGAGCAGTGGGGTCTTACACGTGAGGAGATTGATGAGTTTGCAGCAAAGAGCCAGCAGAAGGCTGTTGCAGCTCAGGAGTCAGGTGCATTTGATGCTGAGATCGTTCCAGTTATGGTAAAGAAGAAGAAAGAGATGGTTGAGTTCAAGAAGGATGAGGGACCAAGACCTGGTACTACAGTTGAGACACTTTCAAGACTCAGAACAATCAATCCTAACGGATTTGTTACAGCTGGTAACGCTTCAGGTATCAATGATGGTGCAGCAGCTATCGTTGTTATGAGTGAGGAGAAGGCTAAGGAGCTTGGCGTTAAGCCTATGGCTACATGGGTAGCTGGAGCACTTGGCGGAGTTGATCCTTCAATCATGGGTATTGGACCTGTAGCTTCAACCAAGAAGGTTATGGCTAAGACTGGTCTCAAGATTGAGGACTTCGATGTTATCGAGGCAAACGAAGCATTTGCTGCACAGTCAGTAGCAGTTGCTAAGGAGCTTGGATTTGATGTTGACAAGCAGGTTAACCCTAACGGTGGTGCTATCGCTCTTGGACATCCAGTTGGAGCTTCAGGATGTCGTATCCTTGTTACACTTCTTCATGAGATGCAGGCAAAGGGTGCTAAGACAGGTCTTGCTACTCTCTGTATCGGTGGTGGAATGGGTTGCTCAACAGTCGTTAAGATCGAGGACTAATTCAAAGCGATATATATAATTCAAAACGGAGCTGACTACATTCCATGCAGCCAGCTTCTGTAAATCAGTATAAAAAGGAGATACATCATGGAGTTTGTAACATACGAACAGGATGGATACGTAGGAATTATCACAATCAACCGTCCAAAGGCTCTGAACGCACTCAATAGTGCAGTCCTTGAGGAGCTTGATGCTACATTCAAGGCAGTTGATCTTGATACAACAAGATGTCTTATTCTTACAGGTGCCGGCGAGAAGTCATTTGTTGCCGGAGCTGATATAGGTGAGATGTCAACACTCACAAAGGCAGAGGGAGAGGCCTTCGGCAAGAAGGGTAACGATGTGTTTAGAGCTATCGAGACATTTCCTATCCCAGTTATCGCAGCAGTGAACGGATTCGCTCTTGGCGGCGGATGCGAGATATCAATGAGCTGTGACATCAGAATCTGCTCAGAGAATGCAATATTTGGTCAGCCGGAGGCTGGTCTTGGAATCACACCTGGTTTTGGCGGAACACAGAGACTTGCACGTCTTGTAGGTGCAGGCATGGCTAAGCAGCTTATCTACACAGCAAGAAACATCAAGGCAGACGAGGCATACAGAATCGGTCTTGTGAATGCTGTTTATCCACTTGAGGAGCTCCTTCCAGCAGCTAAGAAGATGGCAGCCGGAATCGCAGCAAACGCTCCTATTGCAGTAAGAAACTGCAAGAAGGCTATTAATGATGGCTTACAGGTAGATATGGATCAGGCAATTGTTATTGAGGAGAAGCTTTTTGGTGACTGTTTCGAGACAGAGGATCAGAAGGCAGGAATGGGCAATTTCCTTGAGAAAGACAAGGAGAAGAAGCTTAAGGTTGTTCCTTTCCAGAATAAGTAATAATTAACAGTTCTGATATTAACATTTAGAATATGTGTCAGTTTTTCTGTGAAAAACTGACATGTAGCACCAGCCATTTGCCGTAGGTAAATTTTGTATGGCTGGTGTTCAACAGGGTGGGGAATCTGATAAAGGTAAACCATCCTAAATGTGTGATATAAGTATTATGGTAGCATGTTAAACGAAACGTATATGAATTTCTCATGTTTACCGGAAAAAAAGATTTAGGAGGACATAAAAATGAAGGTTGGCGTAATTGGTGCAGGAACCATGGGTCAGGGCATTGCTAAGGCATTTGCTCAGGTTGACGGATACGAGGTTGCACTCTGCGATATCAAGCAGGAGTGGGCTGAAGGCGGTAAGGACAAGATCGCTAAGGGTTATGCAAGACTCGTAGAAAAAGGAAAGATGACACAGGAGAAGGTTGATGGTATTCTTGCCAGCATCACTCCAGGTCTTAAGGAAGACTTATGTGCAGACTGCGACCTTATCGTTGAGGCTGCTTTCGAGAACATGGAAGTAAAGAAGACAACATTTGCTGAGCTTGACAAGATCTGCAAGCCAGAGTGTGTATTCGCTTCAAACACATCATCACTTTCTATCACAGAGATTGGAAATGGTCTTACACGTCCTATGATCGGTATGCATTTCTTTAATCCAGCTGACAGAATGAAGCTTATCGAGGTTATCGCAGGTGTTAATACACCAGCTGAGACTGTAGAGAAGATCGTTAAGATCTCAGAGGAGATCGGTAAGACTCCTGTACAGGTTAACGAGGCTGCTGGATTCGTAGTAAACAGAATCCTCATCCCAATGATCAACGAAGCTGCATTCATCAAGATGGAAGGTGTATCAGATATAGCTGGTATTGATGCAGCTATGAAGCTCGGTGCTAACCATCCAATGGGACCACTTGAGTTAGGTGATTTCGTAGGTCTTGATATCTGTCTTGCAATCATGGATGTTCTGTACAATGAGACAGGTGACAGCAAGTATCGTGCATGTCCATTACTTCGTAAGATGGTACGTGGTGGCAATCTCGGTGTTAAGAGCGGCAGAGGATTCTATATATACAATGCTGATCGTACAAAGACACCAGTTGATGCTCAGTAATAGTGCTAAGTAATATAATATATTTATGGAGGAATAATTAGAATGGATTTCGCTTTAGACAAGAAGTATGAAATGGCGCAGAATTTATTCAGAGAGTTCGCGCAGAATGAAGTAAAGCCTCTTGCTCAGGAAATTGACGAACAGCACAGATTTCCTAGAGAGACAGTTGAGAAGATGGCAAAGTATGGTTTCTTAGGAATTCCTGTTTCTAAGGAGTTAGGCGGACAGGGCTGTGATATTCTCACATATGCTATGTGCGTTGAGGAGCTTTCAAAGGTTTGCGGTACTACAGGTGTTATCGTATCAGCACACACATCACTCTGTGTTGATCCTATCGTAACATTTGGTACACCAGCTCAGAAAGAGAAGTATGTTCCTGATCTTGCTTCAGGCAGAAAGCTTGGTGCTTTCGGTCTTACTGAGCCAGGTGCTGGTACAGATGCTCAGGGACAGCAGACAAAGGCTGTACTTGACGGAGACGAGTGGGTACTTAACGGATCAAAGTGCTTCATCACAAACGGTAAAGAGGCTGACGTATATATCGTCATCGCCGTTACTGGTATCGTTGAGAAGCGTGGCAGAAAGATGAAGGAGATATCTGCATTCATCGTAGAGAAGGGTACACCTGGATTTACATTCGGTACAAAGGAGAACAAGATGGGTATCTGTGGTTCTTCAACATATGAGCTTATCTTCACAGACTGCCGTATTCCAAAGGATGCACTTCTTGGACAGAAGGGTAAGGGATTCAATATCGCTATGCATACACTTGACGGTGGACGTATCGGTATCGCTGCTCAGGCTCTCGGTATTGCAGAGGGCGCTCTCGAGACAACAGTTAACTATGTTAAGGAGAGAAAGCAGTTCGGCAGATCAATCGCTCAGTTCCAGAATACACAGTTCGTTCTTGCAGATCTTGCAACAAAGATCGAGGCAGCTAAGCTTCTCGTATACAAGGCAGCAAGAAAGAAGGATGAGTACCAGAGCGGTGCTAAGGTTTCTTACTCAGTAGAGGCAGCTATGGCTAAGCTTTACGCAGCTGAGGTTGCTATGGAAGTTACTACAAAGTGTGTTCAGTTACACGGTGGTTACGGTTACATCAAGGAGTACGATGTTGAGCGTATGATGCGTGATGCTAAGATTACAGAGATCTACGAGGGAACTTCAGAGGTTCAGCGTATGGTTATTTCTGCAAACTTATTAAAGTAATATAGGAGGTACTTAACGTGAAGGTTATAGTTTGTATAAAGCAGGTACCTGATACAAAGGGTGGAGTACAGTTCAACCCAGACGGTACATTAAACAGAGCAGCAATGCTTACAATCATGAACCCTGATGATAAGGCAGGACTTGAGGCTGCACTTAGATTAAAGGATCAGTATGGTGCAGAGGTAACAGTTCTTACAATGGGTCTTCCAAAGGCTGCTGATGTTCTTCAGGAGGCAATTGCTATGGGAGCTGACAAGGGCGTTCTTGTAACAGATCGTGTACTTGGTGGAGCTGATACATGGGCTACATCAACAACAATTGCCGGAGCTCTCAGAAAGCTTGATTACGATCTGATCATCACAGGTCGTCAGGCTATCGATGGAGATACTGCTCAGGTTGGACCACAGATCGCTGAGCATCTTGGAATTCCTGTAATTTCATATGCACAGGAGATCAAGGTTGACGGAGACGCAGTTATCGTTAAGCGTCAGTATGATGACGGATATCATATGTTAAAGGCTAAGATGCCTTGCCTTGTAACAGCACTTTCTGAGTTAAATGAGCCAAGATACATGACTCCGGGTGGAATCTTCGATGCAGTTAATGCAGAGATCACAACACTTGGCAGAGCAGACCTTGTTGATGTTGATGATTCAAACCTCGGTCTTAAGGGCTCACCTACAAAGATTGCTAAGGCTTCAGATAAGGTAAGAAAGGGCGCAGGCGAGAAGGTTGTTCCTGATTCTCCAGATGAGGCAGTTAGCTATATTGTTGGCAAGTTAAAGGATAAGCATGTAATCTAATATAGTAAAGGAAAAGTGGTGAATAAAATGGGCGCAATGAACGCAGAAGAAATGAAGAACTACAAAGGCGTATTTGTCTTTGCACAGCAGGTAGATAATAAGTTAAGTGGTATTTCTTTCGAGCTTATCGGCGAAGGAAAGAGACTTGCAGAAAAGCTTGATGAGAAGGTAACTGCAGTACTTATCGGTTCAGATGTTAAGGGTCTTGTAGATGAGCTTGCAGAGTACGGCGCAGACAGAGTTATCGTTGTTGACGATCCAGAGCTCAAGGATTACAGAACAGAGCCATATGCACACGCACTTGCATCAGTTATCAATGAGTACAAGCCAGAGATCGTTTTAGTTGGTGCTACAGCAATCGGTAGAGATCTTGGTCCAACAGTTTCAGCTAGAGTTGCTACAGGTCTTACAGCAGACTGTACATTACTTGAGATCGGTGATTTCCCTCTTGTTGCACTTCCAAATCAGGAGCAGAAGCACAATCAGCTTCTTATGACACGTCCTGCATTCGGTGGTAACACAATTGCTACAATCGCATGTCCTGACAACCGTCCACAGATGGCAACAGTTCGTCCAGGTGTTATGCAGAAGCTTGACAAGGTAGCTGGTAAGAAGGCAGAGGTTATCGAGTATAATCCAGGATTCGTACCAAACAACAAGTATGTTGAGATCCTTGAGATCTCAAAGGCTATCTCAGATATCAAGGATATCATGGATGCTAAGATCCTTGTTTCAGGTGGTCGTGGAGTTGGCTCAGCAGAGAACTTCAAGCTCCTTGATGATCTTGCAGAGGTACTTGGCGGACAGGTATCATGCTCACGTGCAGTTGTTGATTCAGGCTGGAAGCCAAAGGAGCTTCAGGTTGGTCAGACTGGTAAGACAGTACGTCCACAGGTATACTTCGCAATCGGTATTTCAGGTGCTATCCAGCACGTAGCTGGTATGGAAGAGTCAGACATCATCGTTGCTATCAACAAGGATGAGGATGCTCCTATCTTTGATGTAGCTGACTATGGTGTAGTTGGAGATCTCAACAAGATCGTTCCAGCTCTTACAGAGGCTATCAAGGCAGAGCTTGCTAACAAGTAATTAACAGGCTGTTTGCTATATAGATAATTTTGAAATTATCAACTATGAGAAAAACGCTTCGCGAGTTTCTCAAGTTATCGCGGCAGTCGCCAAGGTCTCGTGCAAGCACGGACTTTGGCTCGTTGCTCGCGTAAATTATAAAGTCCCCCTCTTGGATTTGATGTTCAAGAGGGGGACTTTTTGACGTGGAAGATTTTGATGTGGAAGATTTTGCCATGGAATTTTTTGGAGAGTAGATTACATAGCTAACAATAATGGCTTGTTTTTGTATTTTGGTTAGTTTTAGGCGTATTTTCCACAAAATTATCTCTTTTTAATCAGTTTCATAGGAAATGTGACAATATCATGTAAGTTTGTATCTTTTTGCATTATATTTTGGATTTGGGTACAATTTTGTGCTCTAAAAAATAAAAAGGCAAAAATAAAAAACAAAAATCTGCAATTCTGTTACAATCAGAAATTGGGAATCCAATACAAGTGTATTGTAAATAATACAAAAATAATGTAATATTAATTAGTTTGAATATAGTAGATAAAGAGAGTATGCATGTGAAGATAGGTACAGTACATGCGAAAGCAAGTGCAAATGAGGATAAACACAAATGGCAGGTACAGTAAGTACGGTATGCACAGTAGTAGAACATGCAGAAGAGAGGTACATATGAAAGAGAAAGATAGCGTTATTGATAACGTAAAATCAGCTGATAGCAGGAAAACATCTGATAAAAAAATAATATCTGATAATAAAACAATGTCTGCTACTGGAAAGCCGTCCGCTGGCGAGAACAGAGAGAATAAGATGGGCGTGATGTCAGAGGGAAAGCTTCTGATGTCCATGTCGTTGCCTATGATAATATCCATGTTGTTCCAGGCTATGTATAATGTTGTAGATAGTGTGTTTGTATCAAGGTTCAGCATGGATGGTCTTACTGCTGTGTCCACTGCATTCCCGATACAGAATCTGATGATAGGGGTTTTCTCGGGACTGGGAGTCGGTTTTAATGCGTTTATATCTAAGGCCCTTGGTGAGAAGAAGTTTGACAGGGCAAATGAGGTTGCCAGACAGGGAATATTCCTTGAGGCGATAGGATATGTGATATTTCTGATAATAGGACTATTTTTTGCAAGAACATTTATGGTGAGCCAGACAGGTGATGCGCAGGTTATCCAGTACGGAACGGAATATCTAGAGGTGTGCTGCTGCTGTGCTTTTGGTATAGCTTTCCAGATGACATTTGAGAGACTCTTGCAGTCCACAGGTCGTACAATGTACAGTATGATAACTCAGATACTTGGTGCTGTCATCAATCTTATACTTGATCCTATCATGATATTTGGACTCCTTGGATGCCCTAGGATGGGTGTTAAGGGGGCGGCCATCGCGACAGTATGTGGTCAGTGCATAGCTGGAACTTTGGCTATGATCTTCAATATCAAGAAGAATCCGGATCTCCATATCACTCTGAGGAAATTCAGACCACATGGAGAGATAATTGGCAAGATACTCGGCGTTGGCGTGCCGTCGGTTATCATGGTTGCAATAGGTTCTGTGATGAATTATTTTCTGAATCTTATACTGTTTTCGTTCTCCAAGTTGGCAGTTGCTGTATTTGGAGCTTACTTCAAGGTTCAGAGTATGGCGTTTATGCCTGTGTTCGGATTAAATAACGGGATGATACCGATAATTTCATACAACTATGGAGCGCAAAGACCGGACAGGATGAAGAGAACTATGAAGCTGGGAGTTATGGTGGGCTGTTCCATTATGCTGTTCTGCCTTGTTATCATGCAGGCATTCCCTGGACAGATACTCAAGATATTTGATGCCACAGATGATATGCTGTCCATGGGAATCCCTGCTGTCAGGATCATGAGCACAGCGTTTATATTTGCGGGATTTTCAGTAACATGTTCTGGAATGTTCCAGGCCGTTGGAAAGGGTGTATACAGTATGATAGTGTCCATGGCGAGACAGCTCTTTGTCATACTTCCTGTAGCGTATTTCCTTTCAAAGGCAATGAACAGTGTGAATGGCGTGTGGACGGCGTTCCCTATTGCAGAAATCTTCAGCGTAATTATATCAACATTTCTTCTTCTAAGAGTGTATAAAAAGATAGTAAAACCTTTGGAAAGAGGACAGATAGAGTAAAATAAGAGAATGATATACGGAGGAAATGCAATAATATAGACATAGCGCGTGGCATTTGTATTGTGATAGAATACTATATAGTAGTATAGTTTTCATATGATGAACGCAGTTTTGCATTTGTCGCAAATAGATGGCAGAAAAGAAATGGAAAGAGAGCGGATATGGGAAAAATGATATATATGGATCATGCGGCAACAACGGCGGTGAGACCTGAAGTGCTCGATGCCATGCTGCCTTACTTTACAGAAAAATATGGAAATCCCTCAGGCGTGTATACATTTGCGTCCAAAAATAAGGACGTAATAAATGTGGCAAGGGATATAATTGCCGATTCCCTTGGGGCGAAGCCTGAGGAGATCTACTTCACCGGGGGAGGCTCTGAGTCGGACAACTGGGCTCTTAAGTCCGTTGTTGAAGCCTTCCAGGATAAGGGAAAGCATATAATCACAACCAGGATAGAACACCATGCCATTCTTCACACATGCCGGTATCTGGAGAAGCTGGGTTTTGATGTGACATACCTTGACGTGGACGAAAAGGGGCTGGTGAATACGGATAAGCTGAAAGCAGCCATAAGACCAGACACAATATTGATATCTGTTATGGCAGCCAACAATGAGATAGGAACCATAGAGCCAATCAGCAGAATTGGAGCCATAGCACATGAACATGGAATTCTGTTTCACACGGATGCAGTTCAGGCGTATGGACAGATTCCGCTTGATGTAAATGCCATGAATATAGATTTGCTCAGCAGCAGCGGTCATAAGCTTAATGGTCCAAAGGGAATCGGATTTCTGTATATACGGAGTGGAATAAAGCTTGGAAGCTTTATACATGGAGGCCAGCAGGAGCGTGGGCGTCGTGCTGGAACTGAGAATGTACCGGGAATCGTTGGAATGGGCAAGGCTGCCGAGCTTGCGGTTCTATCTATGGAAGATAGAATGAAATGGGAGACAGACATAAGAGATCATATGATTCATAGAATCTTGTCGGAGATACCATATTCAAGGCTGAATGGACATGAGAAAGACCGACTTCCTAACAATGTGAATGTGAGCTTTCAGTTTGTTGAAGGAGAAACGATCCTTATCATGCTTGATATGGTGGGAATATGCGCTTCTGCAGGCTCTGCATGCACATCAGGTTCTGTTGATCCATCACATGTACTGACAGCTATCGGTCTTCCGAAGGAGATATCACATGGTGCTGTTAGACTTACACTTGGATATGAGAATACCATGGACGAGGCAGATGCTGTGGTAGATAATCTCAAGAGGATTGTGGAAAATCTCAGAAAGATGTCACCTGCATATCAGGATTTTGTCAGTAGAAATAAATAATTTGCAAAATACATGCTCTTGAACATAATGCAGGATAAAAGATAGCATTAAAATAAAAATATACTACAGTTATTATTTATTATAAAGAGGAAATGAAGTTGATTGATACAGATAAGAAGACAGTATGTGTAGGTATGTCGGGCGGAGTTGATTCGTCGGTTGCCGCACTTTTGCTCAAGGAGCAGGGCTACAATGTAATAGGAGTTACCATGCAGATATGGCAGGACGAGGACAGGGACGTGGTGAGTGCCCATGCTGGATGCTGCGGGCTGTCAGCAGTTGACGATGCCAGACGTGTGGCGTCGCAGCTCGATATTCCGTATTACGTTATGAACTTCAAGGAAGAATTTAAGAAGTACGTAATAGACTATTTTGTGGACGAGTATAAGCATGGCAGAACCCCGAATCCATGTATCGCCTGCAACAGATATGTAAAATGGGAATCGCTGCTCACAAGATGCATGGCGATTGGTGGTGATTATATAGCCACAGGTCATTATGCAAGAATAATCCAGCTCCCAAACGGCAGGTATACTCTCCAGGAGGCCAGGGGAATAGATAAGGATCAGACATATGCACTCTACAATCTCACCCAGGAACAGCTTGCCAGGACTCTCATGCCAGTTGGAGAATACAGCAAACCTGAGATCAGAAAGATCGCAGAGGATCACGGACTTATGGTGGCTCACAAGCCGGACAGCCAGGATATATGCTTTGTGCCAGATGGAGATTACGCCGGTTATCTTGAGAACGAAGCAGGACTTAAGGCGGTTCCGGGAGATTTTGTAGACATACATGGCAATGTGATCGGAAGACATAAGGGAATCATACACTACACCATAGGACAGAGAAAAGGACTTGGACTTGCGATGGGACATCCGGTATTTGTGGTGGACATCATACCTGAGACAAATCAGGTTGTGATAGGAGAGAACGGAGACGTATTCTCAGAGAGGCTCACATGCAACAGACTGAACTTCATGTCCATAGCGGATCTCACAGAGCCTATGCATGTCAAGGCGAAGATCAGATATAACCACAAGGGAAGCATGTGCACGATCAGGAAGATAGATGAAGATCTGGTTGAGGCGGTATTTGACGAACCGGTCAGAGCTGTGACAAAGGGACAGGCAGTTGTATTCTATGAGTGTGACCATGTGCTTGGCGGCGGAAGTATCTGCTGATCACAGCGGATTGAATTCCGGCTTTCTGTTCTTGAAGGTGCAGTAATATCTGTAACCGAGTGATGTGAGGGCATCCCTTGCATATGTCTCAAAATCATAGCACAGATATTCGGGCTTGTGTGCATCAGATCCCACTGTGATGATCTCACCACCCATATCCTTGTAGAGTTTCAGGATATCCATATGAGGATGTGCGTAACTCATATTCTTGTACAGACTTCCAGTATTGATCTCTATACCTTTTCCCTTTGGGATGATTTCCTTGAAAATCTGTTCAAATACTTCCTTATAATCTGACATCCTGAAGATCTTCTCGCCTGATGGGCAGTATCTTACTACGTAGTCAAGATGACCATATACGTCAAAGTCATCTATCAGAGTCACATTCTCAAGAATGGACTCAAAGTAATCACGTATACCTTCTATCTCTGTACGTCCCTCATAGTAAGCTGGATAGTATGGGTCGAGGCCCCTGACAAGGTGTGATGATCCTATGATAAAGTCCAGTTCATTTTTGTATTTATCAGCAATGTCCCTTGCCTTGCCGGCAACCGTATTCATGAGACCGAGTTCCACGCCGCTTCTCACGTCAATCCGATCTCCGTATCTGTGTCGTATTTCGTCTATCGCAGCAAAGTACGAATCGAAATCAAGCTGGAAGTCAAAACCGTCCTCCGGATTGATAGGAAAGTCTATATCGTGGTGATCTGTCAGACAGATCTTTGGAATTCCAAGTTGTATTGCCTTCTGGATTATACTGTCCAGTGGAGCGGAAGAGTCGCTGGAGAACTCCGAATGTATATGCGAATCACAGATGATCATTTTCTGTATACCTCCGTTTATAATCATTGCGTTTCATATTATAACATAAAACACTGAAAAAAATATATAAAGTAAAGCTGTTGAGTAATCTTATTATTATCAAATTGTAGTAGAAACATTTTTTCTATAGTCTCAGCCCATTAGTATAATTTGTTAAAACAAATTTGTCTATTTTGGATATATGATAACTAAAAAAATGAGATTAAGGCTTGAAATTTATACCTAAAGAATGTATGATTAGCTTGTGTATTTAACACGATTTATTTGCTACGTTCCCGCGTAGCAGATTGATAAATACTTTTATTATATTTCAAAAACCTAGGAGGAATAAAAAATGGCAGTAAAAGTAGCAATTAACGGTTTTGGACGTATTGGTCGTCTTGCATTCAGACAGATGTTCGGTGCAGAGGGTTATGAAGTTGTTGCAATCAACGATTTAACAAAGCCTTCAATGCTTGCAGATCTTCTCAAGTACGATACAGCACAGGGTGGATACTGTGGCAAGATCGGTGAGAACCTTCACACAGTTTCAGCTGATGATGAGGCTAACACAATCACAGTTGATGGAAAGACTCTTACAATCTACAAGGAGGCAGATGCAAACAACCTTCCTTGGGGTAAGATCGGTGTTGATGTAGTTCTTGAGTGTACTGGTTTCTACTGCTCAAAGGAGAAGTCAATGGCTCATATCAATGCAGGTGCTAAGAAGGTTGTTATCTCAGCTCCAGCTGGTAATGATCTTAAGACTATCGTATTCTCAGTTAACCAGGATACATTAACAGCTGATGATCAGATCATCTCAGCAGCTTCATGTACAACTAACTGTCTTGCACCAATGGCTAAGGCTCTTAATGACTATGCTCCAATCCAGTCTGGTATCATGTCAACAATCCACGCTTACACAGGCGATCAGATGATACTTGACGGACCACACAGAAAGGGCGATTTAAGAAGAGCTAGAGCAGGTGCTGCTAATATCGTTCCTAACTCAACAGGTGCTGCTAAGGCTATCGGTCTTGTTATCCCAGAGTTAAATGGCAAGCTTATCGGATCAGCTCAGAGAGTTCCAGTTCCAACAGGTTCAACAACAATCCTTACAGCAGTTGTTAAGGGTGCTGATGTAACAGTTGATGGAATCAACGCTGCAATGAAGGCTGCTGCTTCAGAGTCATTCGGTTACAACACAGATCCAATCGTTTCATCAGATGTTATCGGTATGAGATATGGTTCATTATTTGATTCAACTCAGACAATGGTATCAAAGATCGCTGATGATTTATATGAGGTTCAGGTTGTTTCATGGTATGACAATGAGAACTCATACACAAGCCAGATGGTTAGAACAATCAAGTACTTCGCAGAGTTAGCATAAGTTATTTCAAGCTATAATTAGCTTTTATAATGTAAGCTCATTTAAAAGTATTTATTAGACCTAATAGAGGGTCCGGTCTCCAAGGACCGGGCCCTTTTTTCTTCGTAGAAAGCAATTATGCGTTTCTATGTTCCCGCATAAGAGCGGGTAGGTAGTTGGGCAGAGGACAACTTATAGTTTTCTGTTCTATAACATTATTTAGGAGGAATTAGAAATGTCATTAAACAAGAAATCAGTAGATGATATCAATGTTAAGGGCAAGCGCGTGCTTTGCAGATGCGACTTCAATGTACCATTAAAGAACGGAGAGATCACAGACGAGAACAGACTCGTTGCAGCTCTTCCTACTATCAAGAAGCTTATCGCTGATGGTGGAAAGGTTATCCTTTGTTCACACCTTGGAAAGGTTAAGACAGAGGAGGACAAGCAGACTAAGACTCTTGCACCGGTTGCTAAGAGACTTACAGAGCTCCTCGGACAGGAAGTTAAGTTCGTACCAAGCCTTGAGGTTGTTGACGATACAGTTAAGGCTGCAGTTGACGCTATGAAGGACGGAGAGGTTATCCTTCTTGAGAATACTCGTTTCAGAGCTGAGGAGACAAAGAACGGAGAGGCTTTCTCTAAGGATCTTGCAAGCATCTGTGATGTATTTGTAAATGATGCATTCGGAACAGCTCACAGAGCTCACTGCTCAAACGTTGGTGTTGCTGGACTTGTTGACACAGCAGTAGTTGGTTACTTAATGCAGAAGGAGATCGACTTCCTTGGCAATGCAGTAGAGAACCCAGTTAGACCATTTGTAGCTATCCTCGGTGGTGCTAAGGTTGCTGACAAGCTCAATGTTATTTCAAACCTTCTTGAGAAGTGTGATACACTTATCATCGGTGGTGGTATGGCTTACACATTCCTTAAGGCTAAGGGATATGAGATCGGTAAGTCACTTGTAGATGATTCTAAGATCGATTACTGTAAGGAGATGATGGCAAAGGCAGAGAGCCTTGGCAAGAAGCTTCTTCTCCCAGTTGATACAGTTATGATCGAGGATTTCCCTAATCCTATCGACGATCCAAGCATCAAGACAGAGATATTTGACGCTGACAAGATGCCTGCAGACAAGGAAGGCTGTGATATCGGACCTAAGACTATCAAGCTTTACTCAGACGCAGTTAAGACAGCTAAGACAGTTGTTTGGAATGGACCTATGGGTGTATTCGAGAACCCTGTACTTGCAGCTGGTACAAAGGCAGTTGCAGCAGCACTTGCTGACACAGACGCTACAACTATCATCGGTGGTGGAGATTCAGCAGCAGCTGTTAACCAGCTTGGTTACGGTTCAAAGATGAGCCACATCTCAACAGGTGGAGGAGCTTCACTTGAGTTCCTTGAGGGTAAGGAGCTTCCAGGTGTAGCAGCAGCTAACGACAAGTAATTTATATATCGTATAGATATAAAGATTATAACGGTGGATGCCGGCAGAGTCTCTGACATGTCCGGCGTTCATCAAAAAAATACATTATAAGAGGTAGATTGCAATGGCAAGAAAGAAGATTATTGCAGGTAACTGGAAGATGAACAAGACTCCTAGCGAGGCTGTTGAGCTTGTTAACCTGTTAAAGGACTTAGTAAAGAATGATGACGTAGATGTAGTATATTGTGTACCAGCTATCGATATCGTACCTGTTGTTGAGGCAACAAAGGGAACAAACGTAGCTGTAGGTGCAGAGAATATGTACTTCGAGGAGAGCGGAGCTTACACAGGTGAGATCTCAGCAGCAATGCTTGTAGATGCTGGTGTTAAGTACGTTATCATCGGACATTCAGAGCGTCGTGATTACTTCAAGGAGGATGATGTTCTTCTCAACAAGAAGGTTAAGAAGGCATTTGAGGCTGGTATCACACCTATTCTTTGCTGTGGTGAGTCACTTGAGCAGAGAGAGCTCGGTGTTACTATGGACTGGATCCGTCTCCAGATCAAGTCAGACCTCGCTGGCGTAACAGCAGATCAGGTTAAGTCAATGGTTATCGCTTACGAGCCAATCTGGGCTATCGGAACAGGTAAGACAGCTACATCAGATCAGGCACAGGAAGTATGTAAGGGAATCCGTGATCTCATCGCTGAGATCTACGATACAGATACAGCTGAGGCAGTAAGAATTCAGTACGGCGGTTCTATGAACGCTGGCAACGCTGCTGAGCTCCTTGCAAAGCCAGACATCGACGGTGGTCTTATCGGCGGTGCTTCACTCAAGGCTGATTTCGGTCAGGTTGTAAATGCCGGAAAGTAATTTTAAACAGGCCAAAATATATTAGTTTTAGATTAAATCTGATATAGAATATTGAAAGGGATTATCAAGTGCTTTATCACAAGGTAATCCCTTTTGTTTACGCTTAGAAAAACAAGGTGGTATATTTCAGGAACTAATTATTGTTTTTATGAAATGGGGTTTGCCTGAAATTTATATTTCTATAGTTCGCAGGTGTTAGACCAGTATGTATTTTGAACTGTTCGGTAAAATAACTCTGACTTGGAAATGCGAGAGTCTGTGCTATCTGGGCAGGGCTATAATCAGAGTACATGAGCATGTTCCTTGCAGTATCAAGTTTTAGCATTTTTATATAATGTCCGATATTATCTCCGGTCTCTTTTTTGAACAGCCTTGACAGGTATGACGGGGTGAGATTGACACGTTTTGCCAGAAGTTCAACAGTGATCCTAGTATGCAGATGATCGTATATGTAGTCTATGCATTCTGCGACCGGTTTGGAGCATATGGAATTTTTCTTAAGGTTTCGCATTTTTTTTGCATAGTCGATGCACATGAACGCATGTAATTCAGATATATCCTCCACAGACTTCATTGTATCTGACTTTTTTATATAAAAATCACTGAGATTGTAAGCAGTTGCCACATCGAGACCACCTTCAATACAGTATCTTGCAACAAGGGCTGTTGTTATGACAAAATGATATCTTATGTTGTTGACCGGTTTTTCAGATAGTAAGCCGAGTCCTTTTTTATCCTTAAGTGGTGAGGCTTTACACAATTCTTTAACCAGTTCTGTATCTCCATTTTGTATTATTGAGTAAAATTCAAGTTCAGGGTTATAGGGCGCTCTGTTGGTTGAATCTTCGCGCCTTATAAATTCCTGGTAGAATATTTCCTTTGAGTATTTCATATGTGTATAAATCCTTTCTAGTAAATTGTGTCAGGGTAAAAATTTATATGTTATCAAAAGTTTATAAAAGTCTTACTTTACAACTCCTCTATAATATATCATGTAAACGATATAAAAAGCAATAAAACGATATATGGCAAATGGATAAGATGTTATTATCAAAATACTTTATAAAGATGCGACGTCGTAAATATTATCATTTTATTTTTGGAGAGGAGTATTTTATGAGAAGGTTAAAACAGCTTGTGGCTATGATGCTTGTAGTTTGTATGTTGATCACTCTGTGTCCATCAGACGTTAGCGCTAGAACATCAAAAGCTGCGGTAAAGTCTGTAACTGTGACAAATCTTGTCACAAATAAACTTGTACTAAAAAAGGGTACAAAGTTTCAGGTGAAACCTAGAGTTGTAGTTACAGGTAAGATCAGTAAAAAAGTAACATATGTATCATCAAATAAGAAGATAGTTACAGTAGACAACAAGGGTGTTGTCAAAGCAGTAAAATCAGGAAAAGCGGTTGTAGCAGTAAAGAGTGCTGCAAACCCAAGGGTAATGTACAAGTTTAATGTTTATGTTGGGGTTCCTACGAAGGCTGTTAAATTGTCTGCAAAGGCTGTGAATATGTTTAAAGGAACCAGCAGGACGTTAAAAGCTTCAATTGCTCCAAAAAATGCCACATATAAGGGAATTCAGTGGTCATCATCAGATAAAAGAATAGCAACAGTTTCCTCGAAAGGTGTTGTAAAAGCAGTTAAGGTTGGAACAGTATATATAACTGCGAAGGCTATGGATGGAAGTGGCAAATATGCAAGATGTAAGATTACAGTAAAACAGCCAGTTACTTCTATCAAGCTTTCAGCGGCAACACTCACTATCACAGAGGGAAGCAGTAAAACTCTTACAGCTACTGTCGCTCCTGCATCGGCAACCAGAAAGACGTTAAGTTGGACATCGAGCAATAAAAAGATTGCAACGGTTTCAGCAAAAGGCGTTGTGAAGGCTATAGCACCAGGTACAGCTACAATCACAGCAAAAGCTGCTGACGGTTCAGGAAAGAAAGCAACATGTAAAGTGACTGTAAAGAAGAAGGTGACTGTAGAAAATAAATACGAGTCGCAGGGGTATAAACTCTTATGGCATGATGAATTTGACGGAACAGAGCTCAACCGTGATATTTGGAATGTTGAACTCCATGAGCCTGGCTGGGTTAATAATGAGCTTCAGGCATATGTTGATTCTGAAGATAATATAAAGGTTAAGAATGGCACACTTATTATAAGCTCGAAGAAAAAAGTAAATGAGGATGGTTCCATATCATATACATCAGGAAGAGTAAACACACAGAATAAGCAGGATTTCAAGTATGGCAGAGTACAGTTCAGAGCAAAGGTTCCTACAGGTAAGGGCTATCTTCCTGCAGCATGGATGATGCCTACAAATGAGAGTCTGTATGGACAGTGGCCTAGATGTGGTGAGATAGATGTGATGGAGGTTCTTGGAGACAATACATATACAACCTATGGAACGATTCACTATGGCAATCCGCATTCAGAGTCACAGGGAAAATATACACTTTCAAATGGAAAGTCATTTGCGGACAGCTATCATGTATTTACATGCGACTGGGAGCCTGGAAAAATTACATGGTATGTAGATGGAGTTAAGATGCATGAGGAAAATGACTGGTATTCAACGACAGCAGGAAAGGGAACTGTTACATATCCTGCACCATTTGATCAGCCATTCTACGTGATACTTAATCTTGCAGTTGGTGGCAACTGGCCTGGAAATCCTGACGCAGATGCAGATTATATCAACAGTGAAAGTCTGTATGTTGATTATGTAAGGGTATACCAGAAGGATTCTTATGATGAAAATGTGACAAAGCCAGAGCGTGAAGTTATAATTCGTGATCCGGATGAAAATGGCAATTATGTAATAAATGGTGATTTTAGTGAGACCGAGGATCTGGGAGATGCAGAAAACTGGATTTTTATGGCGCAGAATGGCGGCGAAGGAACAGCGGTCATCGAGAACAATACAATCAACATAAATACAGCTGATGCTGGTACAGTTGATTACAGTATTCAGCTAGTACAGCCTGATATTCCTGTAGAAAAAGGTGCCACATACAAGCTTTCATTTGATGCGTGGGCGGATGAGGCGAGAACAGGCATAATTGATGTCTCAGCGCCAACCAGATCATGGGGAAGATATCTTAAGGATACAAAATTTGACATGACAACAGAGAAACAGACATTTGAGTATGAGTATACGATGACTGATTCATCTGATGATAAGGGAAGAATAGAATTCAACTTCGGCAATCAGGGAAGCGTGGCTGGTGTACATATTACAAATGTAAAGCTGATAAAGACAAATCAGACTGAGATAGTTGACAAGAAGACGATCCTCGCTGATGGAAACCTTGTTTACAATGGAGAATTTCAGGAAGGAACAGGAAGACTTGGATATTGGACAGTCAGCAACAATTGCGGTGCTGAGTATAAGGTGACAGGTCTGTCTGACGGAAGAAGATTTTCATACAAGTCATTGGATGAAAGTGTAGATGGCAACTTCATATTATCACAGGATGAGCTTGCGTATGCCCCAAATACAAAGTATGTACTTAAATTTGACGCTGAGAGTGCAACTGAGGGAAAGAATATAATTATCACTACAGGAGATTCAAAGTTTGCTGTAACTCTGGATAAAGGAATTAAGAATTATGTTTACAAGTTTGAGACTGGAGAAGAAGTGACTGACAGTTCAATCAGCATTGATTTTGGTAACAGCGGAGAAGTTCTGTTAGACAATGTGAAGATAATGCAGGATTCACTTCTTCTCAATGGAGATTTTTCAGCAGATTTTGCTGGATATGATGTGTATATAGACAGCAGTGCGGATGCAGATGCTGTTGTGGACAGCCAGAAGGAGAACAATGCTGCTGATTTCACAATAAAGAATTCTGGTGATCAGAACTGGAAGATACAGCTCAAGCAGAATAATATCAAGCTTGAGAAAGGTCAGTGGTACAAGCTTTCATTTGATATAAAGAGCTCTGTGTCGAGAACTGTTCAGTACGCAATACAGAGAGATGGAAGCACGCATAAGGATAGTACAGGTGCAGAGGACTGGACACCATATGTTCAGGAGACAGTAAAGCTTGATGCATACGATCAGGCTGATCAGAAATATATGACTGTTTCAAACACATTCCAGATGGCCTGTGACACAGACGAAGAGAGTATTTTCAATATTGCACTTGGTGCAGGCGGAGAAAATGGTTCGGCAATTACTGATCAGCATAGAATCTGTATTGACAATATTGTCCTTGAAAAGACTTCAGCTCCAGAGATAGATGTGCCTGTAGGCAAGAATCTTATCACAAATTCAGAATTTGAGATGAGTGAGGATGGTAGCCTTGCTGGTTGGGAAAATGCAGTAACTGCTCCTGGAGATGCCACATTTGAGGCTGGAGATGGAAAGATCACATACAGTGTTGCAAACGTGGGTGAGGCAGACTGGAACATCCAGCTTAAGCAGATGGGATTATCTCTTGAGCAGGGCGAGTCATATACGCTTAAATGTACATTGGTTTCTGATGTTGATAGAGTTGTGAAGGTTGCTGTTATGACTCCTTCAGCCGGATATGCATGGCATGGCGGTGAAGATGTAGTTCTTACAGCTGGTGAGGCTAAGGATGTAACACTCACAATTACACCTAAGGAAGAAGTTTTCACAGATGGTATCACTGTTGATACAGGTGCCGGATTATTCTTCTCAATGGGATATGTTGAAGGATACACACTTGGAGCACATACAGTTTCTATATCAAATGTATCATTTGTAAAAAACTAAATTTGACCCCTAAAAAATAATATATACCCTTAGGCAGCGGCGAATCGTCGCTGCCTTTTTCATTGTGGCCATAGCAGGATTTTAGTGAATTTTTAAATGATTTGACAGTCAGAATGGGTGTTTGTATGAGAAAATAAAATATGATATAATGAGCATTGCGACGGATGCGCTTGCGCAAGACGTCATAATGCGAATGCCCTCATTGAGCCGACAGGCGATATGATATAATGAGCATTGCGACGGATGCGCTTGCGCAAGACGTCATAATGCGAATGCCTGCATGGAGCCGGTAGGCGACATGTTAAAATAAAACATGATTTTTCCCAAATAATAATGAAAGGATAAAATGGTATATAAATTTATGAAAAAACTTATCTCATGGAACGTAAATGGAATAAGGGCATGCGCCGGTAAAGGCTTCATGGATTTTTTTAACAGCATAGATGCAGACATATTCTGTATACAGGAGTCCAAGATGCAGGAGGGACAGCTCACACTTGATATGCCAGGATATTATCAGTATTGGAACTATGCGGATAAGAAGGGATATTCAGGTACGGCTATTTTCACAAAAGAGAAATCTTTGAGTGAAACAAAAGGTATAGGCATAGATGAACACGACCATGAGGGTCGTGTCATAACACTTGAATATGAGAACTTCTACATGGTGACTGTATATACGCCAAATTCACAGAACGAGCTTGCAAGGCTTGATTACCGGATGAAGTGGGAGGATGATTTCAGAGCATATCTGAAAAAGCTTGAGGAGAATAAGCCTGTTATAGTGTGCGGTGATATGAATGTGGCTCACAATGAGATAGATCTGAAAAATCCAAAGACAAACAGGAAGAATGCGGGATTTACTGATGAGGAAAGAGAGAAGATGACGGTGCTTCTAGATGATGGCTTCATCGACACATTCAGATATTTTTATCCGGATCAGGAAAATATCTATTCATGGTGGTCGTACAGATTTAAGGCAAGGGAGAAGAATGCCGGATGGCGTATCGACTACTTCCTCACATCGGAAAGTCTGAAGGATAAACTTATCGATGCCAAGATCCACACCGATATCATGGGATCTGATCATTGTCCGGTTGAGCTGGATATCGACATGTAGTATGCGCTGAAAATACAAAAATGCAAAAACAAGTGATAATATTTACAGGTATATGTATCTAATATAACAAAAAACATGATAAAGCGAGTCATCACAGCTTGAAAAATTGACATTATATAAGTATAATCTCAATGAATGAATTATGATTAAGAGGCATTTAGCCGGAATAAATAAAAAGGAGAAAAATTATGAGTAAGAAACCAGTAGTTTTAATGGTCCTCGATGGATATGGTCTCAGTGACAAGACAGAGGGTAATGCAGTAGCACTTGCAAAGACGCCTGTTATGGACAAGCTTATGGCTACAGCACCATTTGTGCAGGGCGCAGCTTCAGGACTTCCTGTAGGACTTCCAGACGGTCAGATGGGCAATTCAGAGGTAGGTCATATGAATATCGGCGCAGGCCGTATCATATATCAGGAGCTTACAAGAATCACAAAGGCAATCGCTGATGGAGATTTCTTTGAGAACGAGGAGATGCTCGCTGCAATAGAGAACTGCAAGAAGAACAATTCTGATCTTCATCTCTGGGGACTTCTCTCAGACGGTGGTGTTCACAGCCACAATACACACCTCTATGCGATCCTTGAGCTTTGCAAGAAGCAGAATTTTGAGAACGTATACGTTCATCCATTCTTCGATGGAAGAGATACACCGCCCGCATCAGGTAAGGGCTACCTTGAGGAGCTCATCGCAAAGATGAAGGAGATCGGTGTAGGTAAGGTTGCATCTATGTCAGGTCGTTACTACGCAATGGACAGAGATAACAGATGGGACAGAGTAGAGCTTGCATACAAGTCACTTGTGACAGGTGAGGGAGTTCAGGCAGAGGATGCTGTAGCAGCTATGCAGGAGTCATATGACAAGGAAGTATATGATGAGTTCGTTCTTCCAACAGTCATCACAGAGAACGGTAAGCCTGTATCACTTGTTAAGCCAAATGATTCAGTTATATTCTTCAACTTCAGACCAGACAGAGCACGTGAGATTACCAGAGCATTCTGCTGTGACGATTTCGATGGATTTGAGAGAGCAAATGGTCGTATGCCACTCACATATGTATGCTTCAAGGACTATGACGAGTCAATACCTAACAAGCTTGTTGCATTCAAGAAAGAAGAGATCGACAACACATTTGGCGAGTATCTTGCAGCTAAGGGACTTAAGCAGCTCAGACTTGCTGAGACAGAGAAGTATGCTCATGTAACCTTCTTCTTTAACGGCGGTGTTGAGGAGCCTAACAAGAATGAGGACAGAATCCTTGTAAAGTCACCTGCTGTAGCAACATATGATCTCCAGCCTGAGATGAGTGCTCCAGAGGTAAGCGAGAAGCTCAATGCTGCCATCCTTGGCGGAGAGTATGATGTGATCATCATCAACTTTGCAAACCCTGACATGGTTGGTCATACAGGAGTTATCCCTGCAGCAATCCAGGCTGTAGAGACAGTTGATAAGTGCGTTGGCGCTGCAGTAGAGGCGATTGATAAGGTTGATGGAGTTCTCTTCATCTGTGCTGATCACGGTAACGCAGAGCAGATGATCAACTACGAGACAGGTGCTCCACACACAGCTCATACAACCAATCCTGTACCATTTATCCTTTACAACTATGGTGAGGACGTAGAGCTTCGCGAGGGCGGATGCCTTGCAGATATCGCACCTACACTTCTTGAGGTTATGGGACTTCCTCAGCCTGAAGAGATGACAGGCAAGTCACTTATTGTAAGAAAGTAGTTCAGAACAATAAATAAAAGATACGGCACCGAATTATAATATAAGATTGTTATGATCGGTGCTGTATTCAGTTGAGAGGACACATATGAAGAAGTTTTTGGAAGAGTTTAAGGAGTTTGCCCTTAAGGGTAATGTGATGAGTCTGGCTATCGGTGTTATCATTGGTGGAGCGTTCCAGTCATTGGTTACAGCTTTTACAGACTGTTTCATCACACCAATAATCAACAGCATAGGCGGAGCAGAGATCGGTGGACATTTTCAGATATTCCACACTGGACAGTATATCGAGTACGGAGCGTTTATTTCAGCTGTGATCAACTTTATAATCATGGCATTTGTTATATTTGTCATCATGAAGGGAATCAATGCTATCATGGATCTTGGCAAGAAGAAAGAGGAAACAGCGCCTCTCACAAGAAAGTGCCCTTACTGTATGGGAGAGATAGATATTAAAGCAACAAAGTGTATGCATTGTACATCAGATGTTCCACCTGTTCAGGAGTAGGTGTAGACATCTTGACCTAGAACCTGATGTGGATAATGCCAGCGTAGGAATATATACAGCATAGGAACAGCGGCTGTGCCTTATGGCATAGCTGCTGTTTAATTTTTTAGGAATATAATATTTACAAAGGAGATAAAAGATCATGATAAAAGAATGTCTTGAAAATGTAAGAAAAAATGTGCCGTTGGTGCACAATATAACAAACTATGTAACTGTAAACGATGTGGCAAATGTTATCCTTGCCTGTGGCGGCAGTCCGATCATGTCGGACGATGAGGATGACGCACCCGATATAACAAGCATATGCGGTGGACTGAATATCAATATCGGTACACTCAATAAGAATACGATACCATCTATGTATCTTGCCGGAAAGAGGGCAAATGAACTTGGACATGTGGTGCTTCTTGATCCTGTTGGAGCGGGAGCAAGCAAGCTCAGAACAGATACAGCTGTCGGACTTATGCGAGATGTTAAATTTGATGTCATAAGAGGAAATATCTCAGAGATAAAGACTCTTGCATACGGCTCAGGAAGCACAAAGGGAGTTGATGCGGATGTGGCAGATGCGGTTACTGAGGATACACTTGACGGAGCAGTAACATTTGTCAAAAAATTATCTGCAGAGACAGGATCAATCATAGCGGTGACAGGTGCGATAGACCTTGTCGCAGACAGCGAGAAGTGTTATATCATAAGAAATGGCCGACCTGAGATGGGAAAGATCACGGGAACAGGCTGTCAGCTCTCCGGAATGATGACTGCATACGTTGCGGCAAATCCGGATAACAAACTTGAGGCTGCTGCCGCGGCTGTCATGGTTATGGGACTTGCAGGCGAGATAGGTTATTCTCATCTCCAGACATTTGAGGGCAACTCTACATACAGAAACAGGATAATTGATGCTGTATACAATATGGATGGTGATACTCTTGAAAAAGGCGCCAGATATGAAATCAGATAAATGATAAGGAAGTATATATTTATCAGGGCTAAAATTTGAATATAATATATAGAATATACAATATGGAAGAAGGATGTATATCATGATAAATTGCAGTAAAAAAGAGCTTATGCTTTACGCGGTCACAGACAGACACTGGCTCGGAGACGAGACATTATACGATCAGGTAAAGAAAGCACTCGACGGTGGGGCAACATTTGTTCAGCTCAGGGAAAAGAAGCTTGACAGAGAAGATTTTCTTGCTGAGGCGCTGGAGATACAGAAGCTCTGCAAGAAGTACGGAGTTCCGTTTGTCATAAATGATGAGGTGAGCATAGCGAAAGATATAGATGCTGACGGTGTGCATGTGGGCCAGAGCGACATGGAGGCGATGGATGTCAGAAAGGTGCTTGGCCCGGACAAGATACTTGGCGTGTCCGCTCAGACTGTTGAACAGGCGATAATAGCCGAAAAACACGGTGCAGACTATCTCGGAGTTGGCGCAGTATTTGCGACAGGCTCAAAGGATGATGCGGATGATGTGAGCCATGAGACACTGAAAGCGATATGTGAGGCTGTCTCCATACCGGTTATCGCCATAGGCGGAATAACAAAGGATAACGTGTCTGAACTTGCTGGCTCTGGAATATGCGGCGTGGCAGTGATAAGCGCCATATTTGGACAGAACGACATAAAGAAAGCTACGGAAGACCTCAAGGCTTCTGTGGAGAAGATGCTTGAACAGTAGATGTTGAAATTAGAGATAGATAGAGGTGCACATGAAAAAGATAGTTATCAGCGATATAAAAGGTGCGATATTTGACATGGATGGAGTTCTGCTGGACTCTATGCCGATGTGGGACCATGCGGGCGAGATGTACCTTGCAGGACAGGGGATAGAGGCTGAGCCTGATCTTGAAAAAGTCTTGTTTACAATGACTATGCAAAAGGGCGCTGAATATATACGTGATCATTATGGGTTAAAACTCACGGCGGATGAGATCATAGATGGCATAAATGAGACTGTGAGAGATTTCTATGCAAATAAGGTTGTGCCTAAGAATGGAGTCCTTAAGTTCCTCAGGCTGTTGAAGAGTCACAATATACCTGTAACCGTTGCAACTTCGACCGACAGATGCCATGTGGAGGCTGCTCTTTCAAGAAATGGACTTATGGAATATGTAGACAAGATATTTACGTGTTCGGAAGTTGGCGTTGGAAAGGCTGCCTCTCCAAAGATATATGAGCTTGCGGCCGAATTTATGGGGACGAAAGTCGGCGAGTCATTTGTGTTCGAGGATGCCTATCATGCGGCCGAGACAGCTCAGAATGCGGGATTTACAGTTGTAGGACTCTATGACGAGTCAAGCCGTGACATGCAAGCAGAACTTAAGGTTCACTGCAATTATTACTATTTGGGATTTGCCGAGCTTATAGATGAGCTGCTGCCTGACAGAAGCCAGCTTGCACCGGTTCTTACCATCGCGGGCAGTGATTCATCGGGAGGTGCGGGAATACAGGCAGATCTTAAGACCATGCAGGCAAATGGAGTGTTTGGCATGAGCGCAGTAACTGCCTTGACGGCGCAGAATACCACAGGTGTGACATCCATCATGAATGTGACACCTGACATACTTGCAGATCAGATAGATGCAGTATTTACAGATATAAGACCACAGGCGGTCAAGATAGGTATGGTGTCTGTGCCAGAACTTATAAATGTGATCGCAGACAAGCTTGAATTTTACAGGGCGGAGAATGTGGTGCTTGATCCTGTGATGGTTGCGACAAGCGGTGCTAAACTCATAAGCGATGATGCTGTGGACGTTTTGACAGGAAGGCTGTTCCCACTTGCAAAGCTGATCACCCCAAATATTCCAGAGACAGAGGCCCTCACAGGTATGAGTATCCGGTCTAAGGAAGATATGGAAAGTGCAGCAAGGAAAATATATGAAAAATATGGCTGCTCAGTTCTTGTGAAGGGCGGACATAGCATAAACGATGCGAATGATATGCTGTTTGATGGAGAGAATGTATCATGGTTTTCAGGTGAGAGAATAGAAAATCCGAATACCCATGGAACGGGGTGTACACTCTCAAGTGCAATAGCCTCCAACCTTGCAAAGGGATATGATATAGAAACTTCTGTGCAGAGAGCAAAAGCGTACATCTCAGGAGCCCTGGCTGCGATGCTTGATCTAGGAAGAGGAAGCGGCCCGTTAAACCATGGCTTTGATATAGACAGCAGATTCATGATATAACGATACTGTACTGTGAAGTGTGCTGACATTAAGACTTGTGATAGGAATTATCATGATAGTTTTATCAGCTCTTATCAAATCTTGTAAAGAAAAATAAAAAGCGTATTGAATAAATCAAAACGATATGATATTATGTTTTGAGTTGGTGTTCGGAATATGCACGCACCATTTTTCGGAAACGGAGGTGTTAAGATGTTAAAGACGATATTACTTGTAGTTTATGTTATAATATGTATAGTATTAGCGATCGTGGTTCTTTCACAGGAAGGAAAAGATGCCAGCCTTACAAGCTCAATATCAGGAGCAGGCGGTGGATTTGACAATTCCTACTGGGGCAAGAATAAGGGAAGTTCCAAGCAGGAGATACTTAAGAAGATAACAGCAGTGCTTACAGTGTTGTTCTTCGTACTTGCATTACTGCTTGATTCAAAGCTTTTTAACTAATATGAATTCTGATGCTTACATATATTAAACGATATATGTAAGCATTTTTTGTTATTAAGCATTTTTTTATTATATTTGTTACAATGAGTTATAAAATAGTGATATATCAGAGAAAGGACATATATGGATAATCAAGATATAGATCTTTATAATAAAAGAAAACAGACAGTGTATGAGTTCATCTGTGATGATGACTATCCACCGATGAAGTTTAAGGAGATGTGTACATTCCTTCAGGTTCCCGGAGATGAACGACAGACATTTCTGGATATATTGAACGATCTGACCGATGAAGGTCTTATAATCAGATCTGCAAAGGGACGTTATCAGAAAGTTGGCGAGGGTACCTACAAGGGAACATTTATAGGAAATCAGAGAGGATTTGGTTTTGTCCGTGTTGAGGGGATGAAGGAGGATTTCTTTGTGCCTGAAAAGAATACAATGGGAGCGTTTCACGGTGATACGGTCCTTATACGTGCCGAGGACAGACCTAAGGGCATGAAGCAGGAAGCTACGGTCATAAAGGTACTTGAGAGAGGTTTGAAAAAGGTTGTCGGAGTATATCAGAAGAATAAGAACTTTGGATTTGTCATACCGGACAATCTCAAGATCGATGGTGATATATTTATATCGAAGGCTAATTCCATGGGCGCTATGGCGGGTCATAAGGTCGTGGCGGAGATCATAAGTTATGGGGACAAGGTCAAGTCACCAGAAGGCAAGATCATAGAGATACTTGGACATATCAACGATCCTGAGAGCGATGTTCTGTCTGTTGTCAGAGCCTTAGATATACCGGTTGATTTCCCTGATGAAGTCATGGACAGCCTTGCTCAGATACCTGATTCGGTCAGCACATCGGAGATGGCGGGCAGAACAGATCTCAGGCACCTTCAGACAGTCACGATCGACGGAGAGGATGCAAAGGATCTAGATGATGCTATTACTCTGTATGAAAAAGATGGTATGTACAAGCTGGGTGTTCATATAGCTGATGTGACTCATTATGTGAAGGAGAATTCTCCGCTTGATAAGGAGGCGCTTAACAGGGGTACAAGCTGTTATCTTGTGGACAGAGTTATACCTATGCTTCCGCACAAGCTGTCAAATGGCATCTGCTCACTTAATGAAGGGCAGGACAGACTTGCACTCAGCTGTCTTATGGATATAGATAAGAATGGACATATAGTTGGACATAAGATTTGCGAGACGGTTATCAATGTAGATCGTAGAATGTCGTACACAAGTGTCTCCGCCATAGTTGAGGACCACGATCCAGAGGAGACTAAAAAGTATGAGGAGCTTGTGCCGATGTTTGAACTCATGCTTCATGTATCAGATCTTCTCAGGGCAAACAGGAGAAAACGTGGTTCGATAGATTTCGATTTCGATGAGTCGAAGATCAAGATAGATTCTGACGGTAAGGTTGTATCTATAGGAGTATATGAGAGACGAAGATCAAATGAGATCATAGAGGACTTCATGCTTGCCGCAAATGAGACGATCGCCGAGGATTATTTCTGGCAGGATATACCGTTTGAATACCGAGTTCACGAGACTCCGGATGCAGACAGAGTGGAGCAGCTGTCGCTTCTTATAAGCAACTTTGGAATGTACTTCAAGGCTTCAAAGGAGAATATACATCCAAAGGAGTTTCAGAAGCTTCTTGACAGGATAAAAGGCGAGCCGTACGAGAATCTTGTCAGCAGGATGGCGCTTCGAACCATGAAACAGGCGAAGTATTCCACTGAATGTACAGGACATTTTGGTCTGTCGTGCAAATACTACTGTCACTTCACTTCTCCTATAAGGAGATATCCAGATCTGCAGATTCATCGTATAATAAAGGAAAATATACATGGAAAGCTTGATTCCAAGCGAATAGAGCATTATAGCATGATACTGGACAGGGTTGCTGATGACAATTCCCGCAAGGAGAGGCGTGCAGAGGAAGCTGAGAGAGATGTCGAAAAGCTCAAGAAGGTAGAATATATGTCGGCACATATTGGTGAGGTATACGATGGATTTGTGTCTGGTGTCACCAACCGAGGAATGTTTGTTGAACTTCCGAATACGGTAGAAGGATTTGTAAATGTGGCGGATATGCGCGATGATTATTACTATTTTTCCCAGGAAGATTATGCTATGATAGGTGAGGAGACTGGAAATCAGTATGCCATCGGAGATCCTATACAGATCAGAGTTAAGAACACGGATAAGATGACGAAGTCTATAGACTTCAGTATTGTTTATAAAGGAGAGGATAAATTTGTCAAAGGAAAGAGGAAACACTCTCATCGCAAATAATAAAAAAGCATATCATGAGTATTTTATAGAAGAGAAATTTGAGGCTGGTATCGAGCTTGTGGGAACGGAGGTCAAGTCCATAAGGCAGGGACACTGCAGCATCAAGGAGGCATTTGTCGGAATCGATCACGGTGAGGTATACGTGTACAGGATGAATGTCAATCCATACGAGAGGGGCAATATATTCAACAAGGATCCGCTCAGAACACGCAAACTTCTGCTGCATAGGTACGAGATCAATAAACTCATAGGACAGCAGAAAGTAAAGGGCTACACCATCATGCCGCTCAAGGTATATATCAAGGATGGCCTTGTCAAGATGGAGATCGGTCTGGCAAAGGGTAAGAAGCTCTATGATAAGCGTGAGGATATAGCGAAGAAAGATATGAAGCGTGAGATGGAGAGAGATCTGAAAAACAGGAACAGAGAGTAGTTATGTGCTGGGCTGTGTAATAGGAAGCTTTGGGGTGTAGAGAGTAAATATACTCTGAACCGTGGGAAGCTTTCGGATGCAATATGTCAAAAAACTGTGAAATATGATATATTATGGAACTATTTGTTGGAAATGTTCTCCTGCATGTGTTATACTAGCAGGGTGTTGAAAATTAGAAATGATTTTCATATAATACGAATTGTTTGGAGAAGAGAGTTATGAGTCAGAGTAAAGTAGATCAGAGAAAATATGAGAAGAAGCACCGCAAGGAGATACTTCGTAAGCAGAAGGTGAAAAAGGTGCTTGCTGTTACGATTACTATAGTTGTGATAGCCGGTATTGTAGGAAGCATAGCAGGTGTTAAGATATATAAGGCTATTCCAAAGTATGTGGAGGCATCAAGTCTTAACAGTTATATAGATAAGGCTTATTCAGATCTTGGATATGATTCATTGCTCCCTGCTACTGGCACAGATGCAGAGAAAGATACAACGGACTCAGAGGAGGCTGCTGATTCAACATCAGAGGACGATACAACAGAAGCTGCTTCATCAGAGGAGACTGCTTCAACTGAAGCAGAGTAAGCAGAAAGCTATAAGTTATACGGTAGTAGATAGTGTAGCAATATATCAGATATTGCGTGGAATATGACATGAGATTATGACATGAGAATATGACATTAGAATATATGCATATATCATGTGGATTCCACATAATATATAATAATCGGTTATCACTGGTTTATTAAACAATCAGGGGTTGACTGGTTTCGACAGGGGTTTTGAAGCTATGGAAGCCATCCGTGGACCAGAGCCACGCTAAAAGCTGGACAAAAAATAAACGCTAACGATAATTTAGCATACGCTGCCTAGTTGCAGCCGTCATCCTTTAGGAACGCCGAGCCTTTAGGAATGGCGTCGACTTTCGGCAAACTCCTGCATCTAAGCTTTGCGATGTAGGAAAATCCATGAAGCTACTAAGGTTTATAGCATGTTAGTGGGCGATAGGCTGAGGGAATGTTAAAGCACTGACTGTGATGGAAGAAACTGTAGTGAATGAGCTTTTGGACGGGGGTTCGACTCCCCCCAGCTCCACTAATTTTCATAAGGAGGGACTCGCCGAAGGTGGGAGGAATCCTTGTGAAACACGCAGACGCCTGCGAACGGAGTTCGCCTTTTAATTCGTCTGCTCCACTAAATGGAAAAGCAGGGCATATAGATTTTGTTTCTATATGCCCTGCTTTTTATTTAAACTACAAGTTGATGGTCTGACGAGAGATGATCGGATAAGATGTATGTATGATGTATCGGATTCTATACTGATCCAATAAAAGATAAAAATGATGGGGAGGCTTTATATATGTGTGCATATGATTTTGATATGCCGGATGTGATAATGAAAAGCAGACTTGCTATGCTGCGCATCGTGGGTGTGCTTATGCTGATGGTGGTTCTTGTCTTGGGTGGCATCGGCATATATATGAGAGATAAGCTGGTATATAACTACTGGGACAAGCAGAGAACTAAAATTGGAAGCATAATGAAGGTATCCGGTTACACTATAGACAGGGGAGATCTGGTTATGATAGATATCGAAGGACACAGATATCTACAGCGGATAGTAGGACTACCTGGTGACAGTATACAGATAAAGAATGGTATTTTGTATGTCAACGGATCGGAATTTGATACTAAGGACATAGAAGTAGACAGTATGAGTTTCTCAGGGACCGTCCCTGAAAAAGAGTATTATGTTCTTGATGACAGGAGTTTTCTGTATGATAGTGGACGCTTCGATATTAGATTCATGCCGGAATGCCTTATCCGCGGTGTGGAAGTATTCTCGTATAAGGTAAAATAGCAATCAGAAATAGCGGGCAGAAAAATAAACAGAAATAGATGTAGAAATAAGAAACAGAAAAAGAGGTAGAAAAAATATGGATTTTGAACGTTATACTGATGAGAGAGTTCATATGCTAAAAGTTCGTGCTATGGGCCAGCTGCTAATCATTGTATTTGCTCTAGTTGTGTTAATAAAGGCTCCTATGTTTGATATACATTGTGTGAGGGTTTCTGGATATTCAATGGAAGCCTCATTTCATTCTGGCTCGGAATATTTGATGAAAAAATCAGGATATACTCTTGAAAGAGGTGATGTGGTAAAAGATACAAGGAAGATTGGAAAAAGAGTAGTTACATACAATTGTATCAAGGAAATTCCTGCATATTACTACAAAGATATCATAGATATAAAGAAAGTCTCGGGAGAAATTGTTAGGTTGCGATATCTGCAGGATGTAGCCGACCTGATGAAAAATCCTTATGTATTTGCACTTGTTAAGGATAAAGTAAAAAATCAAATAGAATATGAAGATAAGACAAACAGCAATATTTGTTTATTAAAAGTACTAAATCTTACAGAAGATGGTCGTACATATAAAAGAGAGGCATACTGCCTTGAAAAAAATTTACCCATTGAAAGTGTTCAATAAAGAAATTTGTGAGCTCAAATGCCGGCGCCTGTAAGGGATGGCGTCTACATATCAAATGTAGTATAAGTAGTTTAGACCGGTTATGAAACGAAAGGAGAACAAAAATACTATATGAATAACAATTTGACTTTTATTGACAAAATTTATAATTACAAGACAGCAGAGTTTGGCGCAAACCAGAATAGAAATTTTCTTAGAGGAATGCAGCTGGGAGAGTCTAGATCCTCTAATCCAAATCACATATATATTTTGAATGTGGATGGTGGAGAGTTTAATAAGAATGTCATTGATGGAGCTGTTGCGGCTACAGTGGGTATCGCTGCTGGTATTGCAAGTAAGAACAGACGTAAAAATAATATGGATCAAACACAAGCATTAGACCTGGAGTTTTTTGATGATGATCTTACAGACGACTTTGAAGATCTTGAGGACATTACGGATATCTCTATAATTGACCCAGAGGCTTCTGATCTTAGCGGGTCTGAGTATGAGTTACAGCTTATAAAAATGGCTTATGGGAAAATTAGTGGAGATGAACTGGAAGATTGTTCAAAGGATGAGATGAAGAGCAGGATAGAAAGTGTTTGTTACTTTGTTCCGGAGGTACCCATAGATACAGAGATACCTGGTATCAGCTTGAGATTAGATATGGTGACTGAGAGAAGAAATTCAGAGGGAGAATGGGAATTAATTCATAGCAACAAATCTCCGTATTGGATCAACGATGCTTTAGTTTTATTGGGACATCTGGCTTATGATCAGGGACTCATTAAGCAATTCACCAAGGAGTTAGAAGCTTTTATAAACAGCAAGTCCAAAGACAAAATAATTGTTCTGGGAGTAACTGGATGCACTGAGAATTTAAAAAAAATTTTGCTGGAAAAAGGCGCTCAGACCATATCTCTTATTCCACCAGTTTGGACTGACTACAGAACAGATATCAGAAATGGTATTAGCGATGCTGGTTACGCATTGTCTGGGGATATGGATGAGGTTATCTCTAAACTGATAAATACAAGAAAAGGAGAGCTGTATACAGATGATATAAAATTTGCAGTAAAATCCGCTGTATCACGAATTCAGTCTGATGAAGATGAACACACAAAAGTACTTACATCAGATGATTTTACTTATGATTTCTGGGATCAGACTGAATATATACTGCAGTCGCCTAAAAGAATTAAAGCTTACCTGGATAAAAAGATTTATGGTCAGGATGAAGCCAAGCAGGTTGCGTCCACGCTGCTCTGGAATCATGTAAATGGCAGAGCACGTAACGTGGTGTTCGTGGGACCAACCGGCTGCGGAAAGACTGAGATCTTCAGGCAGATTAAGGCGTTATATAAGAATGTGGTTTTGTACAATGCTACAGTCCTTACTGGAGAAGGCTGGAAAGGGGCATGTAAGGTAACATCGCTTTGGGATGGAGTTGCCCCTGAGGATCGTGATCACTTGATCGTTGTGTTAGACGAGGCGGATAAAGTGTTTGCTGATGCGTATAAGGTAACGGTGCAGAATGAACTGCTTAAGCTCTTAGAACCTGGAAAAGTATTACTGAGGAAAGATGATCTGATTCCGACTGATGAGTCCTCATTCACGATTGATACTACCCACATAAGTTGGGTGTTCCTAGGAGCTTTTGAGGACATGCTGAAAAATAAGGAAGTAAACTCGCATATGTCTTGCATAGGATTTAAATCTGCTGATACTATATGTGATATGACGGAATTCAAGGGATATGAAAGTACATTCACACCAGATGATCTCATCAAGTATGCTCATGTCAGACCAGAGCTTGCGGGTAGAATAACCTGTATTTCCCAGCTTCAGACTATGCACGAGAATGATTTCTATAATTTATTAAACAGTCAGGGATTCATGGACAGGTTTACAAAAGAATTTGGGGTTGATGTAAAGTTCTCAGATGATCAGAAGAAAAGACTCGCGAAAACTGCCGCTGAGAACGGATTGGGAATTAGATATCTAATCTCTTCGATCAAAAACATTGCTGACAGACAACTGTATGAAAACTGCAACCGAACCGTAATTGGATTGTGGTAGACATTTACACCCCGCCTTGACGGTCTTGTATGACCGCCAAGGTGGGAAGGGATTTTCTTAACGCAATGCGCCGTTATCATCAGGAAAATCGAACATAGAATATATATCATATAGTGCACTTTCTATTTCAGACAGGATTTTCCCAGTGCTGCATTCATGGTTACAACCGACCGGATTATATTCCCATTCACGACAGATGTTGGCTGGGTTTTCATTGGTGGCTTTACTTTTGCTATCATCTAATTCGCTAGCGTAAGTATTGTAATATCTGCAGGACCGGCAATTGTTGTTGATATAACGTCCGTAGAGACCTATAAGGTCCCACAGAGCTTTACGTCCACGAGGTTTATCTTGGGAATCAAGCGCCTCTCGGATTTTGATCTTCTGAGCTTCAGGATATAAGGTATCTCTCTTATCAATAGAACTTAGTGCATTGAAAATATTGTTAAACTTGAGAAAGTAGTTTTTATAGAATTTTCTATATTTCTCCTTGTCAAATATTTTGGTTTTAGTTATATTTTTAGCTATATCTGCAGCTTGATCTGTAATATATTCCTCTGTTGCTATATGTGATACATCAATTCCTCTTTTAAACACCCTTATTGTCACTTCATAGAATATAGGATTATATTTGTCCAAAACGTCATCCATGACATTATCAAATTTTGCTCTGCTTTCGCAATTCTTTTGGTGGTTGTCTGCATTGCTATTTCCATTTGCTATAAAAGGATGGCGAAATTGGGGTACTTCTTTGTCTTTTTTTTCTCCTTCATCGTTAATGTATTTAAAAAAAACTTCAGGCACTGAACCATCCAGTTCTTTTCTTTTGAGTTTGTTGTATTGACTCATGTTCAAAAACTGTTTTTTTTCTACATAAATTATAAGCATAAACTGTGATATAATTTTTGAAAGCCAATATTTATGATAACCACATTGCCAGTCATATAAATTTACAGAAGGGAAGCTCCCCGATCTTATTAAATCGTTTAAATATTTGGATATCTTATAGGTTGCTATAGTAATACCAGTTATTTGATTATATTTAATCCTCGTGTCGGGAATGTCCCGAGTAAATATCAGGTATTCGTCATTCTCTAATTGCTTTGTTTCTTCTAGATTTTTTGTTGTATTTTTTCTTGATGATATGAGGGTTAACTTATTTAGTAATTCATCAACTTTCTCTAGACAAGTAAACAAAGACATGGTTATATTTTTATCTTTATCATTGTCTATTTGTATAGATATTTCTTTACTCCATGCCCGCCTTACAGTAAAAATAAGCTGATCTATAATTGACCAGGGGTTGTTATAATAAAAAGTCAGCAAAGATGGGTTTGTATAGAAATTGCTCAAACGCAAATTATTTAGTATATCTAATATAGTGTCTTTTTCAGGTTCGGTGTAGCTGTTAGTATTCTTCAAAAAATCCCCAAATTCCCGAAATTTCGTAGAGGGTTTTAAATAGTCCGCCAAGAGCGCTGTAAGCGCTGCATCACATTCTATTATTTTACCTTTATATTCGTTATTCTGAGTTGTGTAAAATATGCCAGTTAAGGCAGTCAATATTTCCGCAGTATATCTTCCGTAGCTGGTTTTTTTAGAGAATATGGTTCCAGAGTTGGAAGATTCTATGCTTATTTTTGGGAGATACGGATAGTATATCACTCCATCAGCGAGGTCTTCCAATTCTAATGTTACTTGCTTTTCTGAGTTGGTTCTTTTGTTAAGCAAATAATCAGAACATTCTTTTGAGAGAAAAACAAAAGGGTTATTTAATTCGTCATCATCGTCGTGTCCATTGTCTTTACAGTATTTTTCCTGGAGCAGAGCGATGGTGTTATAATAAGTTCTTTCATTTGCAGACGAATTCTTATCATCTGTATATGAGAAATTTATTATTGCTGGTTCTGAACCGGCATGATTCTTTTTGTATGAAGGTATGGAATCTACAGCCCATTTAGTGAAAATTAAATGAAGTAAGAAGAGCATAACAAACCCATTTATTTCATCTTCCTTGCTTTGAGATCCTGGTGCTTCAACAGACGAATCCGTTTTTTTGATATCTGTTTTGTCTTTTTTCATCGATATATCCCCCGTGTTATTTTTGATATGTAGAGACCCCCAATAACGTTCTAAATTGTAGAATAACATAATGCTAAAACATCTTCAATGTGTTATGTCTTGAAAGCAAAGTATAGACCGACCAGTTGAGCATAGATGGTTATTGTTGTTTATTTGTGGATATCTTAAGACAACCAGTTTTATGCCAGATAGAAGTGTAGGACAACAAACAATGCCATTAATTATAACAAACGAAGAAACTAAAGAAATATTTGTAGATCAATGCATAAAGGAGTTAGTCAATAATCGGTTTAAAGGAGAATTATGTTGAGTACAGGTACATTTCATAGAAAACAATATTTTCGTGTGAAAGAATTATTGCAGTCTGAAAACTTTATTGCCATAGTGGGACCTAGTCGGGTGGGAAAATCTGTAATGATGGCTCAGTTAGCTGATGAGTGTGGCGGCAATTATGTATCATTTAAATTGCTGTCGGATGATGCTTCAGATGACACATTTGATGATATTTTAAAGAGGATCAGCAATAATGAGGAAACTATTGAATATTTAGACGATATTGCTTATTTAAAAGATTTGGGAAGGCGATTAGCTGTTTAAATGGCTGGAGATTTGATGATTCTTTTCGTACTCCGGAAGATTACTTCTTCACAGTATTGCGTTTCGTATATGATATGGAGATAATAGAGTTTGTAAAACCACTGGACGATACGGAGTTAGATGATTTTCTTTATGGTTTTGTTATATCATGGGATACACCGGAAGAGTTGTTGAGAGTACGATTCGAAGTTCTGTTCATAATTGGTTGGGCGACAATACAGGTAAATTGCATTTTGACAACATGATCCTTACTGATTCTATACTGTCTTTAGACACAGAGATAAAGAGGATTCCTTATTATGTGTTTATGGCACATATAGATTTGACAGGTAGAATATTTGATTGATTTTTGCAGAATTTGAATAACACTTTTATCAAAATTCCTCTTGCATCTATCATTTCGTTATGTTATATTAAATGAGTTGTGAAAAGAGTGATGGTCCTCTGTGCCCATATATCCGATGGATATGGCAGTAAGAACATCAGAATATTAAGGAGGAACACAATGAACGATTACATCAAGAATCTTGAGGCTTCTCAGATGAAGGAGAGCGTTGACAAGTTCAACGTAGGAGACACAGTTAAGGTACACAACCGTATCAAAGAGGGTAACAAGGAAAGAATCCAGATCTTCGAGGGTACAGTTATTAAGAGACAGGGCGGAAGCAACAGAGAGACTTTCACAGTAAGAAAGATTTCTAGCGGATGCGGTGTTGAGAAGACATGGCCTGTACATTCACCTTTCGTTGAGAAGATCGAAGTAGTAAGAAAAGGTAAAGTTAGACGTGCTAAGATCTACTACTTACGTTCAAGAGTTGGTAAGGCAGCAAAGGTTAAAGAGCTTGTTAAATAATTTAGCTTATAACATGTAGGACAAGATGGCTGGGGTAAATATTTACTCCAGCCATTTTTGAAATAGGGCGGAGATTGCTGAACATGAGTGAGAGATATGACAGAATAAGAAGAATACGCCGTGAGAAACGCAGGCAGCGCAGACAGCAGAGAACGTTGAAGAAATCCATGAAGTATCTATTTGGATGGCTTATAACGATTCTGACAGCAGCAGTTCTAGGATATGGATTTGTCGCATTTGGATTTCAGAAAGTCTATATGGTGGGGCCATCCATGACTCCGGTTATACCGGACGGACAGAAGTGTGTTGTCAATAAGATAGCATACCTTGTGGGTTCACCGGACAGATATGATATAGTTGCCTACCGTTCTGTGGAACACCAGGACAAATATTATTCGATCAAGAGAGTTATAGGCCTGCCGGGGGAGACTGTGCTGATACAGAATGGACAGGTATATATAAATGGAAATCCGCTTACAGACAGTCCGATAGATAGTGAGATACGAACGGCAGGTCTGGCGGAGTCATCCATCACGCTCGGGGAAAATGAATATTTTCTGCTTGGAGACAATCCGGACAGCAGCCAGGATTCGAGATTCAGCAGTGTGGGGAATATAAAAAAGAGCGAGATGCTTGGAAGAATAAAAGAGTGAGATGGAAACATCAGGAACTAAGGATACAAACATCAAAGAGGTGCGTTGAATGAATATACAGTGGTATCCTGGTCATATGACAAAGGCAAAGCGTATGATGCAGGAAGATATAAAACTGATAGATATAGTTATAGAGCTGGTTGATGCGAGGATTCCGCTTAGCAGCAAGAACCCGGATATAGATGAACTGGCAAAGAACAAATACAGACTGATACTGCTCAACAAATCAGACCTTGCGGATGACGCCGTCACAGCAAAGTGGGAAAAATATTACAGCGAGAAAGGCTTTTTTGTGGCTAAGATCAATGCCAGGGACGGTGCCGGGATGAAGAGTATAAATGGCATCGTACAGGAGGCATGTCGTGAGAAGATAGAGCGTGACAGAAAAAGAGGTATAATCAACAGACCTATAAGAGCGATGATCGTGGGAATACCAAATGTTGGAAAGTCCACATTTATCAATTCATACGCGAGAAAGGCATGTACAAAGGTTGGAAATAAGCCTGGCGTGACAAAGGGCAAGCAGTGGATACGTCTGGGAAAGAACATAGAACTTCTCGACACTCCGGGAATACTTTGGCCTAAGTTTGATGATGAGGCTGTAGGTCTCAGACTGGCATATATCGGATCTATCAATGACGAGATCCTGAATGTTACAGATATAGCAGTTGAATTAATAAAATTTTTACAGGCAAACTATTGTCAGACACTGACTCAAAGGTATAATATTGAAAGTACTGGCGACCCCGTGCAGGTGATTGCGCAGATCGCTGAAAAGAGACAGTGTATAAAAAAAGGTGGCGAGTTGGACTATGATAAAGCTTCAGCTCTTCTCATGGATGATTTCAGATCAGGTAAGCTTGGACGGATCACTCTTGAGACACCTTAAAGGAGTATAGATGAGCGAAGATACTAATAAAGAGACAAATGTTGCTGATACCTTAAACGAGATATTTGATGATGACCCTGCGAAAAAAGCCAGGGAAAGAGAGATTGCCAAATACGAGAAAAAACGTCAGAAGGCACTTGAGAAAGAGACCAGAAAGGCGGCGAAGGCAGAGGCTAAACAGAAGAAAAAGAACGGTGAATCTGAGGAAAACACCGAAGTTAGTCAGTTAGGCACAGATAAGAGTGCGGAGGGACAGGCTTCGGGTGTCAGCGGATGGTCCTGGGATCAGGCGGTGAAGGAGAGCAGCGAAAACCAGACTGAGACTGATCAGAATAAGAATAATAATGAATCCAGTGAATCTGCAGAGACGCCAAATAAGAATGAATCTGAGAAAAACGAGAATAAAGCAGATACATCGAGCAAGAATGAGTCCGATGTACAGGCCGTATATTCTGAGGATGGTGAGCTTGATGAGAAAGCGCTGAGAAGTAAGCTCAGAGCTGAGAAAAAAGCAGAGAAAAAACAGAGAAAGGCTCAGAAAAAGGAAGATAAGGAGATAAATATCGTAAAAGATCTTCTGTTTCTGTGTATGTATATACTGATCGTCATAGGAATCTGTTGGGCAGTGCTCACATATGTGGGACAGAGAACAGAGGTGAGCGGAGAATCTATGAGTAATACTCTGCACAGCGGGGATACATTGTGGATAGACAAGCTTGAATATGAGTTTGGCTCTCCAAAGAGATTTGATGTGGTGGTGTTCCCTTATGAGGAAGAGAAAGACACATTTTACATCAAGCGTATCATAGGTTTGCCGGGTGAGACTGTGTATATAGATGAGGAAGGAACTATCTATATCAATGATGAGCCTCTTGAGGGCGATAAGTACGGCAGGGAGCCTATAGCTGAAGACAAGAGAGGTGTAGCATCTGAGGAAGTGACGCTTGGCGATGATGAATATTTCGTGCTTGGCGACAATAGAAATAACAGCAGGGACAGCCGTTTTGAGGATGTTGGAAACATTCACAAGGATGTGATAATAGGCAGGGCTGTATTTAGATTTACCGGTGGTTTAGGTAAGATAGAATAGAACATGTATCGAGGGCCGTTGCCGATAAGAATGGCAATAGCCCTTGTTTTATGGAGGAATATATGAGCAGCATTGCAGAGATAAAGAAGGTGTTTGCATCGACAGATCTGTCCGATTACGACAGACTGTTTGAAGAGTATGCCGGGGATGACAGAGAGGGAGTTAAGAAGATACTCGAGTCAGCCCACAGGAAAAAGAAAGCATACGATGATGAGAAGATCAGAATGTACAAGATGTTCGAGTACGAGAGAAAGTATAGTGATAATGAGTTTATCTGCGGTATAGATGAGGTAGGCAGAGGTCCGCTGGCAGGTCCGGTGGTTGCTGCTGCGGTTATCCTTCCAAAGGAGTGTGATATACTGTATCTGAATGATTCAAAGCAGATATCTGCCCAAAAGAGGGAACTTCTGTATGATGAGATCATGGAGAAGGCTGTTGCAGTGGGAGTAGGTATGGCTAATCAGGATGTCATAGATGATATAAATATTTTAAACGCTGATTACGAGGCAATGAAACAGGCTATATCAAAGCTCTCTGTTAGACCTCAGCTGCTGCTCAACGATGCGGTGAACATTCCTGGTGTCGATATCCCACAGGTAGGCATCATAAAGGGAGATACTTTGTCCGCATCCATAGCGGCTGCGAGTATAATTGCAAAGGTGACAAGGGATAGGCTCATGGTAGAGTACGATTCTATCTATCCTGGATATGGATTTGCACGCAATATGGGATATGGAACGGCGGAGCATATAAAAGCGTTGGAGACGATCGGACCGTGTGCGATACATAGAAGATCGTTTATCACAAAGTTTGTGTGATTATATCAAAATAGATAAGATGGTGTGAAGATGGAGAATAGCGCTGTATTAAATGAGTACAACAGCAGACGAACAGGTTCTGAATATGAGACGGCAGCGTGCGACTATCTGAAAAACTGCGGCTATGATATACTTGCAAGAAATTATAGGGTGTCTGCGGGGGAGATAGATATTGTTGCGCAAAGCGATGGATACATAGTGTTTGTTGAAGTCAAATTCAGGTCCAACACTCATATGGGAGCTGCCTCCGAGGCAGTGGATCACAGAAAGCAGAAAAGGATCTCTAAGGCTGCGCTGTATTTCCTAAAGCAATATGGGTATGGCGTTGAAGTCCCAGTGCGGTTTGATGTCATAACTGTATCTGGGAATGAGATAACACATATAGAAAATGCATATGATTATGCAGGCTGGTAAATTGGGTGAAGATTTATGAAGAATATAAAATATATACCAAATAAAAGCAATTCAACACATATCCACAGTGTGAATGGGGTTGATTATATAACATTTGACAAGCTGGATAAGACCGGCGTGGTTCATGCGTTTTCTACGAGAACAGGGGGCGTAAGTGAAGGGTATCTGGGCTCTATGAATCTGAGCTTTCACCGGGGCGATGATCCGGATAAGGTCATGGAAAATCATCAACGCTTTGCGAAGGCTGTCGGCTACGATCACACGAAGCTTGTGTTCTCCGATCAGGTACACAAGACGGATATATACAAAGTTACAGAGGCGGATGCCGGAAAAGGAATAGTGAGAATCTCCGATATAATCGGAATAGACGGACTTATGACAAATGTTCCAGGTATACCGCTTATGACGTTCTATGCTGACTGCGTTCCGATATATTTCTATGACCCTGTTAGAAAAGTTGTGGCTATGAATCATTCCGGCTGGAAAGGAACCGTAGCTAAGATCAGTCAGTGCATGATAAAAAGGCTTGGAGATGAGTATGGGACAGATCCCACAGATCTTATTTGTGCTATAGGTCCCTCTATTTGCAAGGATTGCTACGAGGTAAGTGAGGATGTGGCAGAGCAGTTTAAATTAGCTTATACGGAGCAGGAGGCGCGTGAGATCGTATATCCTAGAGAAAGTCAGTATAAAGGCAAATATTTGCTTGATCTTCATACAGCCAATTATTTTAATCTGGTGGATGCCGGGGTGAAACCGGAGAATATTGATGTGACAAATATATGTACATGCTGCAATTCTGATTGGCTTTTCTCACATAGAGCCAGTAAAGGGCTTAGAGGCAATCTTGGTGCTGTTATCATGCTGCCTGAATAGAAGAAATCCTATGGACGTTGATTTGGTAAAACAAGATTGTTGTAATATATGAGGTTATTATGGAACATATAGTAAAAAATGTACTTGAAAATAGTATAGCCGAAGAACTGGAGATTGAACCCGGGGACAATATCCTCGCGGTAAACGATCATCCGATCGAAGATATATTTGATTATCAATATCTTATAAATGACGAATATATAGAGCTGCTCGTTAAAAAATCAGACGGTGAAGAATGGCTTTTGGAGATAGAAAAAGATTATGACGAGGATCTTGGAATAGTATTTGAGAATTCCCTCATGGATAATTACAAATCCTGTTACAATAAATGCATTTTCTGTTTTATTGATCAGAATCCAAAGGGCATGAGAGATACGATATATTTTAAGGATGATGATTCAAGACTTTCATTTTTGCAGGGCAACTATATAACACTTACAAACATGAAAGATGAGGATATAGACAGAATCATCAACTATCATCTTGCCCCCATCAATATTTCTGTTCATACTACGAATCCGCAGCTTCGGTGCAGTATGCTCAACAACAGATTTGCGGGAACGATCCTTGAACGAATTCGGAAGTTCTACAATGCCGGAATTCCAATGAATGGACAGATCGTTTTGTGTAAAGGGATAAATGATGGAGAGGAGCTGTGGAGGTCCATATCTGATCTGATGGAATTTGTGCCGGTCATGGAGAGTTTGTCGGTGGTCCCGGTTGGCCTTTCGGATTATCGTGATGGATTATTTCATCTCGAACCGTTCGATAAAGAAGATGCCTGTGAGGTCATAGATATAATCGAACATTTTCAGAAAAAGGCATACGAAAAGCATGGTATACATTTTGTTCAGGCAAGTGATGAGTGGTATATAAACGCGGGCAGAGATTTTCCAGAGGCAGAGAGATATGATGGCTTTGTACAGCTCGAAAATGGAGTTGGAATGGTCAGACTTATGAAAGAAGAGTTTGAACAGGAGTTCAGCGCTGTTCAAGGTGATGACAGGGAATATGAGGTGTCGATAGTCACGGGGGTTCTCGTATATGATTCTATAAAGATCCTGGTGGACAGAATGAAAGAGAAATTCCCAAATGTTAAGATTCATCTGTATAAGATAATAAATGACTTCTTTGGTCATAGAATAACAGTTACAGGATTGCTTACGGGCGGAGACATAATCAAACAGCTCAAGGGAAAGCCTTTGGGACAAAGACTTATCCTGCCGTCAAATACCCTTATGGCTGATGAACCTAAGTTTCTGGATGATGTGACTCTGGACCAATTTATAGAAGCTTTACAAGTGGATGTTTGTATTGTAGAATCAAGTGGTGCTGATTTTATACACTCAGTTATCGGGGATGAGATGCATTCTCGTTTTGAAAAGTAAATAACACAGATATACAACGTGTACACGTTAAATTGTCTGTACAATATATAATGGAGGAAACAGATATGAGCAAACCTATAGTAGCCATAGTTGGCAGACCAAATGTAGGTAAATCTACTCTGTTCAATGTACTTGCAGGAGAGAAGATATCTATAGTTCAGGATACTCCTGGAGTTACAAGAGACAGAATTTATGCCGATATAAACTGGTTGGATTATAATTTTACGCTTATAGACACTGGCGGTATTGAACCTGAAACGGATAATATCATACTTAAAAGTATGAGGGAGCAGGCTGAGATTGCGATAGAGACGGCAGATGTCATTATTTTTATGACAGATGTAAGACAGGGAATGGTTGATGACGACTCAAAGGTTGCCGATATGCTCAGAAGGTCGAAGAAACCTATAGTTCTTGTTGTCAATAAAGTTGACAGCTTTGAAAAGTTTATGCCTGACGTTTATGAATTCTACAATCTAGGGCTTGGAGATCCACATCCGATATCAGGCTCATCAAGACTTGGAATAGGAGATATGCTGGATGAGGTTGTATCCCATTTTGATGAGTCGGCAAAGGAAGAAGTCGAGGATGAGAGACCTAGAATTGCAATCATAGGAAAACCCAATGTGGGTAAATCTTCTATTATCAATAAGCTCCTGGGCGAAGACAGGGTTATTGTATCAGATATAGCCGGAACAACGAGAGATGCCATAGACACAGAGGTAGTCAGAAATGGCAGGGAGTATGTGTTCATCGACACAGCCGGACTTAGAAAAAAGAGCAAGATAAAAGAAGATATAGAGAGATACAGTATCATACGAACAGTTTCAGCTGTTGAGAGATGCAACGTTGCAGTCTTGGTCATTGACGCCACGGAGGGAATCACGGATCAGGATGCCAAGATCGCAGGAATAGCCCATGAGCGTGGTAAGGGTATGATAATAGCTGTAAATAAATGGGATGCCATAGAAAAGAACGACAAGACTATATACAAATTTACAGAGGAGATTCGAAATAAACTGTCTTATATGCCGTATGCGGAACTACTTTTCATATCGGCTGAGACCGGGCAGCGTCTGCCAAAATTATTTGAGACTATAGATGCTGTTATAGAGAACCATTCACTCCGTGTAGCCACAGGAGTCCTCAACGAGATTATGAGTGAGGCCGTTGCAATGCAGCAGCCACCATCAGACAAGGGAAAGCGATTAAAGCTTTTCTATATAACACAGGTATCTGTGAAACCACCTACATTTGTCATATTTGTAAATGACAAAGAGCTTATGCACTTTTCATATACCAGGTATATTGAAAATAGGATAAGAGAGTCTTTTGGTTTCAGGGGAACACCTTTAAAATTCATAATCAGAGAGAGGAAAGAGAAGTAATTATGGATATGTTGATCAGATTGATATGCCTTGTAGGAGGTTACGGAGTCGGCTTGATCCAGACCGCATATATATACGGAAGGATAAAAGGTGTCGACATCAGAAAGTACGGAAGTGGAAATGCAGGAACAACGAATGCCCTCAGAGTGCTCGGAAAGAAAGCCGGACTCATTGTTTTTCTTGGAGATTTTCTCAAGGGAATAATTGCCTGTTCGCTCACACATATCATACTTGGACAACTTGACGTGGGAAATGCATATATGTTCGTTTTGTATACAGGGCTTGGAGTTGTACTTGGACATAATTTCCCATTCTACATGCAGTTTAAGGGCGGTAAAGGAATTGCAGCCAGCGGTGGAATGATAGTAGGTCTCTGGGACTGGAGACTTGTGGTCATCTTGCTTGCAGCATTTATCATTAGTGTTGTGGTTACCAGATATGTGTCGGTTGGCTCGCTTACGATCATGATAGGTTTCTTCATATTGTACACAATATTTGCGATACATGGAGATTATAATTTTACATCAAATGCAAAGATGATAGAGGGAATCGTGTTGGCAGGAGTTATTGCAGGAATGGCAGTGATAAGACATCTGCCGAATATAAAGAGGCTTATAGCTGGAACAGAGAATAAATTGTCGTTTGGTTCGAAGACAGCATAAGCAAGATATCGTATTATTTTGGTGATGCGATGAAGAATAGGTGGGTATGTAGTAGGTGCATATCCACCTATCTTTTATATATATATGTATGTATGTAAAATGTTAACCTAGTTAACTTCCGGTAAAACTAACTTGCAACTAAAGAAAAGATGTACATAACCGAACATATGAAAAATATATCTGTGATATGGTTTACATAAAATGTTATTGCACTACAACCAATATTATGTGATTGCATATCCTACTGTCAAAACATATGATTTGAATTATGTGAGTTTACATAAAATAATAAAAATACGTTATTACACTAAAAAATATTAAAAATATGCAAAAATATGCATTGATTACAACAATAGACTGGATTATAACGGCAAAAAAAGTTAAAATAAAAAGATGCAAATAAAGATATGCAGAAAATATGCAAAAAAATATGTATGAAAGCAAAAAGCAAAATTAAAATATTTGGAGGTATTTTACTATGAAAATAGGAGTTCTTGGAGCCGGAGGATGGGGGTCGGCACTAGCAAATCTTCTGGCGGGAAACGGCCATGAGGTGACAGTATGGTCGATAGATGAGAGGGAGGTAGCCATGCTCAAGGAGTTTCATGAGCAGAGAGACAGACTTCCGGGTGTGATATTAAACAACAGCATTGAATACACAACTGATGCGTCAAAGTCAGTGGTAGGACAGGATATGGTCGTATGCGCTGTGCCTTCTCCGTTTGTAAGAAGTACAGCTAAAAGTGTGGCTGAATACGTGGCGGCAGGACAGTTGATCGTAAACGTGAGCAAAGGAATAGAGGAATCGACTCTCAAAGCTCTTGTTGAAGTGATAGAGGAGGAGATCCCACAGGCGAAGGTGGCAGTGCTGTCCGGACCTTCACATGCAGAGGAAGTTGGAAGAGAAATCCCTACAACAGTGGTTGCCGGAGCGCGCGACATGGAGGTTGCAAAGACTATACAAAATACGTTTATGAATGATTATTTTAGAGTATATACTAGTACAGACGTGACAGGCATAGAGCTTGGTGGTTCAGTGAAAAATGTAATAGCTCTTGCGGCAGGAATATCGGATGGCCTTGGCCTTGGAGACAACACTAAAGCAGCACTTATGACGAGGGGAATGGCAGAGATAATGAGGCTCGGTCTTGCCATGGGCGCTGATGTCAAGACTTTGTCAGGCCTGTCAGGCATGGGGGATCTCATTGTTACATGCACATCAAAGCACAGCCGCAACAGAAATGCAGGATATCTCATAGGACAGGGAAAGACATATGAGGAGGCTATGGCTGAGGTCAAAATGGTTGTGGAAGGCGTATATTCAGCCAAGGCGACTTTGGCACTTGCAAAAGAACACGGGGTTGATATGCCTATAGTTGAGGCTGTCAATAATGTATTATTTAACGGCATGACGGCGAAAGAGGCACTTACGGAACTGCTTAACAGAGATAGAAAGAGTGAATTGTAAATAAATGTGAACAAAAAAGAGCCGAAAAATGTTTTTTGTTCACAAAGTGTTTACAATTACTTCTTGTTATGTTAGATTGTTACTAAGTGTGTAAGTCTAAAAATAATTAGAAAAGAGGTATGACAATGGCAAAAACTACGAAAAAGCTTATAGCACTCCTGCTAGCGATAGTTATGATAACTACGTTGGTTTCGCCTTCTAATTATAACTGGTCGAATGCGGCCGAGACGAGGGGCGGGGATAATTATGCAACGGAGACGGATGCTCTGGCGATGCTTGCAGATGCAGCTATCACTGGCAGCCTGGAAGACTACATTACTGGAGCCACTATATCGAATGGTTCAACTGAGATATATGGAACCACACGTACGGACAGGCCGGCGAATGCACCACTTCCGGTTGACCCAAATGATCCTACAAAAACAGCTGGGGATGTTAGGGTTTTGCTTGATATTGTATTTCCAGAGGAGCTTGTTAAGGATATAAGAGATTCTGGTGAAGATGCAGTATTCAGATACACTATGCCGGATACCATCAAGTTTAATGATGATATCCTGAATCAGGATATTAAAGATAAAGATGGATCCGTAATTGGTAAGTACTCTGTTATAAACGAAGTATTGATTGCTACAATTGATCACACAGCTGCTTCTATACAGAATGGTATGCAGCTTGATGCAAACTTTGGTGCGTGGGTCAATATTGATCTTTCGAAATCAAATGAAAAGAATGAAGTGGAAAATAAATTTTCAAGTAAGGTGGCAATCACAACACCTGTTGATTTTAAACCAGATCTTGATGTTGTTAAAACTGCATCTGAAGGTCGGGTGAGTGATCCTGATGATGGTTACGTGTATTTTGATTACACAGTGGAAGTTAGTTCTCCACACGGAACAGGTAAAGAGAGTCTCACATTTTTCGACTCATTGACAAATAACGTTTCTGGCGTCGTTCCGGAGGTTACCGGATTGAAAGTGATAAAGTCTGATGGGACAGACTGTAGTTCTCTACTTACATATAATAGTGGGTCCTCTAGTATAGAAGGAACGCTTACAAGTCTTAATCCAAAAGAGTCATATAAGATTACATATACAGTTAGGAATAAGGTTGGAGATCTCGCACAAGATATAGTTAACCTGAATCAGAAAAACGAAGTTGAAGCAAAAAACTCAAAGGTTGATAAAAAAGCAGAGACAAACAAAGGATTTAAATATGTAAAAGACGGAGCAACTGATATCAAGGTCAGCAAGTCATCGGAAGGTGTTTATGCAGATGCTGATAATAATCAGACGACTTTTAGGTATAAAGTTGTTGTAAGCTCTGAATATGGCAGTGACGGTGACATTACTCTCAACGATGTGCTGGCAAACACACTGGATTCGAAACTTGGCACTGATGCGAAGAGAACTGTCCAGAACGTGTCATGTAAATTGAAAGATAATACAACAGGTCAGTATACAGATGTAAGCTCTGAGGGATATGTAACACCGGCAGATGGAACTATTGATAATGGAGACAAGGTTGTCAGTGGTACTCTTCCAAAGCTTAATGCCAACTCACAGTACGAGATAACATACGATGTCGTTTTGTCAGACATAGCAGACAATATTGGATCTTTACAGATAAATAATAGAAATAGTGTTGATATAAAAGATAAGTCACATCATGAACATCAGGATATCGACAGCACCACATGGTACAATTCAGGAAAATCAACTGCATCTATAAGCAAATCCGGTGAATTGTCCGCTGATAAGTCAACTATTACCTGGACAGTCACAGTAAATTCAGACAGGAAAAAGAATCTTACCGGAATGGCAGTGTCAGACATCCTTAAGAAGAATGACGTGGAAGTAGGGGATGTTAAAAAGTGTAATCTGTCAATAAATGACTCAAGTGTATCAGATACGATCAATCTTCCTGCGGAATTTATAGAAGATTCAGGTAAGCTTTATCTTACTGATGGCACATCAAGGATTGAGATTCAGGAGAATAAGTCAAAAATCGTATTTACATATACAACAGATTCTTCAAAGTTGGATAAGCTGGTTGATACATATTATAATGTGGCAACGATAGAGAAGAACGGCATAACAGACAGTGTAGATGCTACAGTTAATGTTACAGGTGATACACTTAAGAAAGAGTTTTCCGCTGAAAAGGAAAATGAAGACACTTATTCCCTGACATGGAAGTCGACAATCTCTGGTCTTGATAAGATAAACTCCGGTGATACATACAGCGATAATGTTACAGTTGAAAATGGCTCACTTCCAAAGCATTATTTTACAACTGACCAGATAAATGGACTGCATGTAGCCGGACTTACAGAGGGGGTTGACTATAAAGTCAGTGTAACATATACTGATTTCTCGAATGTGTGGAGTCAGAGAAGCTACACCGTGGACAGCGTTGCTGATGTCCCGGTTTCTTCTACAAATTACATAACAGGATATACCGTAACGTTCCTTAACGACATAATAGGAACAACGGAATCCCCTATAGATTATGTAATAACTTATGACACTACAGTGAAAACTGACAGTAAGTATAATGCCATCAACAACGGTGAGATCAATATAAAGGGATCAACCAAGAAGGTTTCTGCTAATCACGAAGTATCAGGTATAACAAAGGGATCAATAGTAGAAAAGTACAGCTATACAAATGGCAGCGATGAGAAGGAAAGCATTGTTGGATATGACAAAGACAAAAATGTATTTGTGTATAAGGTTGTACTGAATGGAGATTTTGCATATGGTGATGGCGATAGATTTTCATTTAAAGATACGCTCCCTGAAGGTACAGAGCTTGATACAGAATATCTAAAGCCAGAGATGCTTCCTGGTGGAAAAGGTGAGATCAAAGATCATCCGGGAATATATTTTGTTACATATTATGGACAGAACGGCAAGCAGGATACACCGGATATAGGAGTTTCTAACTTTATAGAGAACTACAATGTAACTAATAACAGTATCAGCTTTGATATTAAGTCACTTGGTATATATGGAGTAAATTCCAAGGTAGTTGTATATTACGCAGCCAAAGTCACAAAGGATATTTCGTCTGTTGTAGGCGGCAATGATGAAAGCTTTACTAATAATTGCTCTGCAACTGTCACAAGAAGCAATGGTTCAACAAAGACTGCCAGCGATAAGGCTAAGGTCACGGTAACAGGTCCGAATATATCAAAGACCGCTGGTGAATATGATGGCGCTTCTAACAGTGTAGAATATACAGTTAATATCAATGAGAAAGGGGAGACCCTTGGAACGACTGGATATATAACTGTGGTTGATAAGTATAATTACAGCGCTGCCTCATCAGTAAAAAGTGTATACATTAAGGATAATTCTCTTAAACTTTACTATGCGGAAAGCGGTGAAGAGGTTCCGGCTGATAAGTACAGTTACACCTATGTCGATGACACTTCGACCAAGATGTCCACGCTTACGCTTACCATGGATGATTCAACTAAGTTTATCCTTAAATATACGTATACATTGGTATATACAGGAAAACTTAAAGCGGATGTTGTAAACACAGTGGGTATACTCGGATCAACCAGCTCTGCGGATTCATCATCAGTCAATACCAATATAGATGATCAGGATTCGTACATGCAGTCAACTGTCAAACAGTATAACCTGTCTATAATCAAGACGGATTCCATCATGACAGGAATAAAACTGGGCGGTGCAACATTTGACCTTTACAGATATGGAAGTCTTGAAGATCAGAATGACAGAGCTTGGCACATTATAAATCCGGAAGATGGAAAGGAACGTATAACCAATGATTCAGGTAGGCTGGACATAGATGGCCTTTATTACAACTATTATTATAAGCTGGTAGAGACTAAAGCACCTGAGGGTTACAAAGCGCTCTCAAAGCCTATTTATATACATAATACTAACCTAAATTCACCTGTTATTGGAACTGACAGACCTGAAGAAATAACGGATGATGATATTTCAGATATAATTCTTGAGAACGGAACATCTCAGGATTATGAGCTTCCGATTGGCAACAATCCGGAAGACAGAAAGATCACTGTTGATAAGATATGGAAGGATGCATCGGGCGGAACTTTAAAAGATATACCTGTTGACAGCATAAAAGTTAATATCTATGCTTCAACAAATCCTTCGTCATACGATAAAAATTCTGCACCTGTAAGGACAGTTACATTAAACAGTGCAAATAATTGGTCGAGTGGTGTGTTGACACTTGATGTTGCTGATAACGATGGAAAATATCTCTATTATTTTGCTGATGAGGAATTTGAAAACGAAGATTATAAAGTTTCGATAAGCAATAATGGAACAGTTTCAGGTACGATCACTATCACGAATACCAACACGAAGGTGACAAGTGAGACGATAGACATACCGGTCACAAAGAAATGGGTGGATAGCGATAACGTTCTGTCAGCAAGACCTGAAAACCTCAAGGTTACACTTGCAACAAAGAATGCAGCCGGAGAGGTGACAGAGATTGCAGATAAGACACTTACATTAAACGATGCAAACAATTGGAGCGGAACATTTACAGATCTTGACAAGAAGGATGGCGCTGGCAATCTGATTAACTACACAGTTGTCGAGAATGATGTGAATGGCTATACAGGAAAGCTTGAACTCACAAAAGATGAGAATGGAGTGGTTACGGCTGCAGAGCTTACCAACACACTGAATGTTGGAAAGATACAGATCGCCAAGCTGTTTAGTGGGGATCTTGATGATACAAAGCTCACAGATGCACAGAAGAGACAGATCACATTCACAATCGCAGGTCCAGATGGATATAATGGACCAACATCAGTTACATATGATCAGTTCACCTCTGGAAGCTACGTTGTAAAGAATGCTCCATATGGAACATATACAATAACAGAGACGAATGCTGCATTTGACGGATATAAGAACATAGTTACATATGCTGTAGGTGCTTCAAAAAATGATACAGATGCCACTGTAGAGATATCTTCAGATGCTACATCACTTGTGACTATTACCAATACCTATACTGCATACGTCAATATAAGCGGAACCAAGGTATGGGATGATAATGACAATCAGGATGGTCTGAGACCGAATAACATAACTGTTATTGTTAAGAATGGTGATACGGAAGTTGACAGGAAAACGGTTACACCTGATGCAGCAGGAAATTGGGCATACAACTTTGAGAATCTTCCTAAGTATGATGCGGCAGGCAAAGCGATCACATACACTGTATCAGAGGCAAAGGTAACTGGCTATAATACTCAGATAACCGGCAGTATAGAGAGCGGTTTTACCATCAAAAACACCCATACACCTGAGACAATTGACATTGAGGGAACCAAGACTTGGGATGACAATGATAATCAGGATGGTAAGAGAAAAGATGCTATCACAGTCAGACTCTATGCTGATGGCAGTGAGATTAACTCAGAGAGTGTAACTGCAGCAAAGGGCTGGAAGTATAAATTTACAGATCTTCCAAAGTACAGAGGTGGTAATGAGATAAAGTACACCATCACTGAGGATACGGTTGAGGATTACAATACTGATATCAATGGATATGACATTACCAACAGTTATACACCTGGAAAGACAAGCATCTCAGTACTCAAGGAGTGGAATGATGCGGATAACCAGGATGGCAAGAGAGCTACAAGCGTAAAGGTTAAGCTTGTGGCAAACGGTATCGATGTCACAAACTCTGAGGTTACACTGAGTGCTGACAATCAGTGGAAACATACATGGAATGACCTTCCACAGAAGTCCGGCGGAAAGAACATAACATACACTGTTAAAGAGACTAGCAGTATCGATGGATATAGCGCCAAAGTCACAGGCGATGCCAAGACAGGCTTTGTAGTGACTAATAGTCATAAACCTGAGACTATTGATATCGAGGGAACCAAGACCTGGGATGATAATAATAACCAGGATGGCAAGAGACCTGATAAAATCACAGTCAGACTTCTTGCAAATGGAACTGAGACCGCAACAAAAACAGTGACAAAGTTAGAAAATTGGAAGTACGGTTTTACAGATCTTCCAAAGTACAGCGATGGACAGGAGATAAAGTATACCATCACAGAAGACAGCGTAGAGGGTTATACGGCAGCTCCAAATGGATATGATATTACAAACACACATGTTCCGGAGGTTACAGATGTTAAGGTTACAAAGATCTGGAACGATGCCGGAAATCAGGATGGTAAGAGAGCAACAGAGATCAAGGTTAAACTGTATGCTGATGGTTCAGAGGTCGCTGGCTCAGAGGTAACTCTTAAAGCAGATAACAACTGGACATATACATGGAAAGATCTTGCAGTTTATAAGAATGGTACGGCTATAGGTTATACAGTAGATGAGACAGCCACAGTAACCGGATATACGAAGAAGGTCACGGGTGATGCCAAGACAGGATTTGTCATAACAAACAGCTACACACCAGAGACCATCGATATAGCTGGTACAAAGACATGGGATGATGCAAACAATCAGGATAGAAAGAGACCTGAGAGCATCACTGTAAATCTTCTTGCGGATGGTCAGTTATACAAGACAAAGACTGTTACAGCTGATGAAGATTGGAAGTATAGTTTCAAAGATCTTCCAAAGTATAGCAGTGGCAACAAGATAGTTTATACCATCACAGAGGATGCGGTTGGTGATTATGCTACTGTAATAGACGGATATAACATTACAAACACATATACACCGGCAAAGACAAGTGTATCAGTCACAAAGAGCTGGGATGATGCAGACAATCAGGACAGGAAGAGACCTACGAGTGTAAAGGTTCAGCTGCTTGCGAACGGAATAGCAGTAGATGGCTCAGAGACTATATTAAAAGCAGATAACAACTGGACACATACATGGACAGATCTTGATGTGAACAAGGATGGAGCTGCGATAGCTTACACTGTAGAAGAAACAGATATTACTGAAGGATATACTCCAGTGATAACCGGAGATATGACAACAGGATACACAGTTACGAACAGCTACACACCAGAGACGACATCAGTAAAGGGCATTAAGATCTGGGACGACGGTGAGAATCAGGATGGTATCAGACCTCCAAGTATCACAGTCAACCTGATTGCAAACGGAACAAAGATCAAGAGTCTTGAAGTCACAGCAGCAAATGACTGGAAGTTTAGTTTTACAGACCTTCCTAAATATGCAGATGGATCAGAGATAACATACGAAGTAACTGAGGATGCTGTTTCCGAATACACTACAGCTGTGACAGGAGACGCAGAAAACGGATATACATTTACCAATAGTCACACGCCTGAAACGATCAATATAGAAGTAACAAAGACCTGGAACGATGCAAACGATCAGGATGGCAAGAGACCAGGAAAGATTACGGTAAATCTTCTTGCAGATGGAGACATATATGCTACGAAGGAAGTAACTGAGGCAGATGGTTGGAAGTACAATTTCACGGATCTTCCAAAGTACAAAAATGGCAATAAAATCACGTACACCATCACAGAGGATGTTGTTGAGGACTATCAGACACTTGTCAACGGATATGATATCACGAACAGTTATACGCCAGGAAAGACAAGTGTATCAGTTACAAAGGCCTGGGATGATGCTGATAACCAGGATGGCAAGAGAGCTAGAAATATAAAAGTAAGACTTCTTGCCGACGGAAACGTAGTTGCAGATTCTGAGGTGGATCTCAGTGATGCCAACAACTGGAGTCATACATGGAGTGATCTTGATATCAACAAGAGTGGATCACCTATTGAATATACTGTTGAAGAGATCACAGCGGTTGAAGGATATGCAACAGTTATCACAGGATCTGCGAAGACCGGTTATATCATCAAGAACAGTTACACACCAGAGACAACTTCAATAAGTGGTAAGAAGATATGGAATGATGCAAATGATCAGGATGGTAAGAGACCAGGAAAGATCACAGTAAATCTTCTTGCAAACGGAGTGAAGGTGGCTGATAAGGAAGTTACAGCTGCGAACGGCTGGAAGTACAGCTTTACAGATCTTCCAAAGTACGCAGGTGGCAACGAGATCACATATAGTATCACAGAAAATGCTGTTGAGGATTATCAGACACTTGTAAATGGATATGATATCACGAACAGTTACACACCAGGAAAGACAAGTGTATCAGTTACAAAGGCTTGGGATGATGCCGACAATCAGGACGGCAAGAGAGAGAGTTCAGTAAAGGTTGAACTTCTTGCTGATGGAACTCCTGTTGTTGGATCAGAAACAACTCTCAGTGCTGACAACAACTGGACATATACATGGGCAGGACTTGATGTCAAGAAGAGCGGTGTGAATATCGTCTACAGTGTAAGAGAGATAACGTCAATTGATGGATATACAACTACAGTCACAGGCGATGCTGAGACAGGATTTACAATAAAGAACAGCTATACCCCAGAGACGACATCAGTGAGCGGCAGCAAGACATGGAATGATGCGGACGATCAGGATGGCAAGAGACCTGAAAATATCAAGGTAAACCTTCTTGCAGATGGTAGTGTATATGCTACAAAGACGGTAACCGAGGCAGAAAACTGGGAGTATAGTTTTACAAATCTTCCAAAGTATAGAGATGGTGGAATTCAGATCAAGTATTCTGTATCTGAGGTTGATGTACCAGAATATACAGGTGAGGTTACAGGTTATAATATCACGAACAGTTACACACCGGGAAAGACAAGTGTATCAGTTACAAAGAAGTGGAGTGATAATGATAACCAGGACGGCAAGAGAACACCTAGCGTAATGGTTCGTCTTCTGGCTGATGGACAGGTTGTAGCTGGCTCTGGGGTAACACTCAGCGAGGCAAATAACTGGACACATACATGGAATGCTCTTGACGAGAAGAAAAATGGACAGACCATCGACTACACAGTTGAGGAGACTACAACTATAGATGGTTACACAACAGTCATAACAGGAAATGCAGCTGATGGATATGTGGTTGACAATCAGCACACACCTGAGACGATCAATGTATCAGGTACTAAGACGTGGGTTGATGACGATGATCACGATGGTCAGAGACCAGATTCAATAACAGTTAAGCTTCTTGCAGATGGTACTGTTATAAAGAGCCTCGTGGTTACAGCAGATACTGACTGGAATTACAGCTTTACAGATTTACCAAAGTACAAAGATAATGGAACCTTGATCAAGTATTCTGTATCAGAGAATGCTGTTTCGGGATACAAGGCATCTGTTGTTGGATATGACATAACTAACACATACAAGCCAAATGTTATAAAACTTACCAAGACCATAAATGGAGATATTACAGCAGATGATGCAGCGGCAAATGTAACGTTCAATGTTACAAACAATGCAGGCTACAGTAAGATCATAAAGCTTACAGACCCTGAGGTGGCAAAGCTTGGAAATGGCAAGTATGAGATAACTCTTGTAAATGTGCCTGATGGTACATATACAGTTGAGGAAACATCATATGCATATGATGGAGCAGCGGTAACAGTCAGCTATACTGTGGATGGAATAGACGGTGAAGGAACAGAGGCATCCGGAATAACACTTATCGGTGGAAATACAGCTGATGTAGAGTTCGTTGATACCTACAAGCTTGGCACTGTCAAGTTCACTAAGGCTGGACTTTATAAGGAGTCATGTGCTGAAAACCCTGATGATGTAAAAATGCTTGATGGTGTAGAGTTTGCGCTCTATGAGGGTACAGATACAGAGTGTGAGAATCCTGTAATGACAGCAACAAGTGTAAATGGTGTTGTGACATTCAAGGATCTTAAGATAGGTACGTATCTTGTAAAAGAGAGTAAGACTATCGGAGATTATATTGTCGATAACACAGTCTACACAGCAGAGGTAACAGAGGCAAACATTGGCACTTATGCAGTGTTAAATGGTGTTCAGGATAACACATTGATAAATGATCTTCCTAGAACAGATCTCAAGATAGAGAAGGTTGCAGAGGAGGACAATGGCATAAAGCTTCCAAATTCAGTATACGGACTCTACAAGGAGAACGAGAATGGTGAGGAAGAGCTTGTCGCTAAGGCTACAACAGACAGCAACGGAGTTCTCAAGTTTGACGGTATTTTGATCGGCACAGAGTATACGATCAGAGAGATACAGGCGCCGGATGGATACTATGTATCTGAACAGCCAATATCAATCAAGTTCAAGAAAGATGAGAACGGAAAGATTACAGTTGAATCATTTGACGGTGGTTTTAATACTGACACAGGTAAAGTCACAGCCAGAGTTGATGAGAATGGAAACATTACATGGCTTGAACCTTCAGTAAAATACAGCTTTGAGAAAGTAGATGAGGATGGTGTTCCTGTAAAGGGCGCAACACTTCGACTCGAGGATGCTGATGGAAAACTCATTGATGAGTGGGTAACAGATGGCAGTGCGCATGAAGTCAACAATGTACTTGTAATTGGCAAGATCTATGCACTCATAGAGGTTAAGGCTCCTTCGGGCTATGACAAGGCTGATGATATACTGTTCACAGTTTCTGATGATAAGGTTGCAGCTGGCGAGGATATTGTTGTTACTATCACAATGGTTGATAAGAAGACAACAACGACCGAGACTACGGAGACAACCGAGACAACAGAGACAACAGAAACTACAGAGACAACTGAAACAACCGAGACAACACAGACTACTGAAATAACAACAGAGGACAAGAACAAGCCGGATACCGGTGACAGAGCTCCTGTTGTACCAATAGCAGTTATACTCTTTATAAGTCTTGGCGGATGTGGTGTTATTGTGGCATCTAAAAAGAGAAAAGATAATCAGAACAGCAAGTAATACGAAGCCGTGACATGTCCCCCGGGAATATCGCCTTATATGGTGGTATTCTGGGGGATTTTTTTATTCATAAAACAGCAGTTGCATTCATATGTTATATATAGAAAATGACCGCAGATCTATTATGTTTACAATAATAAAATTATGTAAATAAATAGCATGTCAGGAGGATGTATGGAGGAGTATCAGGTATATCAGGATATCAAGGCTAGAACAAATGGAGAAATATACATCGGTGTAGTTGGACCGGTAAGAACAGGAAAATCAACATTTATAAAAAGATTTATGAATCAGATGGTCATACCGAATATTTCAGGTGAAAATGACCGTCAGCTTGCACTGGATGAACTTCCACAGTCAGCGGCTGGAAAAACTATAATGACGACCGAACCGAAATTTATACCTAAGGATGCTGTATCGATCAATGTTGGTGAAAACATTGACATGAAAGTTAAGATGATAGACTGTGTAGGGTATGTCGTGAAGGATGCAGAGGGACAATTTGAGGATGGGAAGGAGAGAATGGTTAGAACTCCATGGTATGAATACGACATTCCTTTTTCAAAGGCTGCGGAGATAGGAACAAACAAAGTTATAACAAATCATTCTACAGTTGGAATAGTCGTAACCACGGATGGCAGTTTTGGGGAACTCCCGAGGGAAAGCTATATTGATGCCGAAAAGAAGACTATAGAGGAGCTAAAAAGCCTGGGGAAACCATTTGTTGTTGTTCTGAACACGGATAAACCATCTGGAAATCAGGCGCGTGCGTTGGCAGAAGAGATGAGTGATACATATGGGGCAAGTGTGGTTCCTGTCAATGTTGAACAGCTTAGAGATTCAGACATTACATACATATTCAGGGAGCTATTGATGAGTTTCCCTGTGACTGCGATCTATTTTGATATTCCAAAATGGCTTGAGGTCGTTGACGATGACAATGAAGTGAAGAACAGCATAATATGTGATGCTGTACAGATCAATTCGGTTGTAAACTATCTTAGGGACATAGATGGAATAGTGTTTCCGGAGAATGATTACGTAAAAAAATACAAGTGTGACAATATAAATATGGCAGATGGCAGAATAAATATAAGTGTCTATATACATAGCAGTTATTATTACCAGATGCTGTCGGATATGATGGGGGCTGAGATAAACAATGAATATGATTTTATTACCGAGCTCAAGACGATGTCAGATAACAAAAGATATTGTGGGAATGTCATGGATGCGCTTGAACAGGTAAATTCCAACGGATATGGTTTGGTTATGCCGGAGAAAAACAATATTCGGCTCGGCACACCGGAGGTCATCAAGACCGGAGGCAAGTTTGGCGTAAGGATAACAGCAAATGCGCCGTCGGTGAATATGATCAAGGCGAATATAACAACGGAGATCATGCCACTTGTCGGAAGCAAGGAGCAGGCAGACGACCTCATAACGTATATATCGGACAACAGCAACGGTGACGATATATGGGGAGTAAATATATTTGGCAAGACAATAGAGCAGCTTGTTGATGATGGCCTTAACAACAAGGTGAGCAAGATAGGTGCCGAGAGCCAGCAGAAGCTCCAGAATACGATGGAGAAGATTGTAAATGATGGAAATGGTGGAATGGTGTGCATAATAATATAAGATTGCATATTTATACTCTGCTATGTTAAAATGTCTAAGGTGTCCGGGGATGCCTTGGGCATTTTAGTTATGGGAAAACGAAAGAGGACGTGAATATGTCGGCGATAGATGTAAAATTAAATGTGTTTGAGGGCCCGCTGGATCTTCTTTTGCATTTGATAGAGAAGAATAAAGTTAATATATACGATATACCTATTGTCACCATCACGGAGCAATATCTTGAATATGTGAACAATATGGAGGAAGAGGATCTAGATGTCATGAGTGAGTTCCTAGTCATGGCAGCGACTCTTATCAAGATAAAATCCCGTATGCTTCTGCCAAAGGATGAAGAGACAGAGGAGGATGAGGAGGATCCGCGTGAAGAACTCGTGCGAAGGCTGCTTGAGTACAAGATGTACAAATATGCGGCAGGAGAACTCAAGGATCTAGAGCTTGAAGGAAACAAGGCATTTTTCAAGAAGGCTACAATCCCTGCAGAGGTTAAGAATGTAAAACAGGATGTAGATCCTTATGAGCTTATATCAAAGGCTGATATAGATCTGCAGAAGCTGAATGAGATATTCAAGTCCGTTATGCGCAAGCAGGTGGATAAGGTGGATCCGATACGAAGCAAGTTCAAGGAGATCGAGAGGGAGGAGATATCCCTTGAGGAGAAGATGGCTGAGGTCAGAGAACAGGTGAGGGGCCTTGAAGGGATAAATTTCAGAACTCTGCTTGAGATGCAGGCCTCCAAGATGAATGTTATAGTTACTTTTCTTGCGATTCTGGAGCTTATGAAGATAGGTGCTATAACAATAAAGCAGGAAGAGATATTTGGGGAGATAGTCATAGATTCTCTTGATACAATATAGTTGAGATGAGGTAGCGATGAATAGCGAAGATTTGCAGAATAATAATATACAGAGTGAAGATATGGCAACTGAAGATATGATAACTGAAGATTTGACAGTCGAAGAAACAGTGGGAGATAAAAATGACGGTATTGATAATGTAGAGCATAATTCATCTGATATATCCGGTGAAGATGCTGATACTGAATCTGATGAACCGCAATATAAAGAATACAGTGACGATTATCTCACATCAGCTCTTGAGGCAATTCTTTTTTCATTGGGAGAGTCAGTTTCTGTGGACAGACTTGCTGCGGCACTTGAAATGGAGAAGAAAAAGCTTGTAAAGCAGCTTGAAACTGTTGTGTTCAATTACAATAACAACGACAGAGGAATCAAGATCATAGATCTCGATGGATCTCTACAGCTTTGTACTCGCAATGAGTACTACGGTGTGCTTGCCAAAATAGTGAATACGCCGAAGAAACTTTCACTTACAGATGTTGTGCTTGAGACATTGTCGATCATAGCCTACAAGCAGCCGATCACAAGACCTGAGATCGAGGCGATAAGAGGTGTGTCCTGCGTGCACGCCATCAACAAGCTTATAGAATACAATCTTGTCCAGGAAGTCGGAAGACTTGATGCGCCGGGACGTCCGATTATGTTTGGAACAACTGAGGAGTTCCTTAGGTGCTTTGGTGTATCTTCAACAAGCGATCTTCCGGTCATAAGTCCGGATAAGATCGAGGACTTCAAGAAGGAAGCCTTAGAGGAAGCGGACTTTACACTCAGCGTTGACACAACGTCTGAGGATTGATGTACATATTTAGGCACCAAAATAAAAATATAAATTGTATTAATAAATATAAGAAAATCCATGCACGGTGAGCTGGTGACAATATATCACAGAGCCGTACATGGATTTTTATGCATTTATGCTTCTATATGCAAAAAATGTAACATCAGACGGTTATTTTTACTTGGTTGTAATAATATAATATCAAGACCAAGTAAAAAGGAAAAATATGTATAGGCTGACAGATGGAAAAATAAATATCATGACATGTATAGTGATCATGGCTGTGATACTCGGAGTGGCCATATGCGGGATGCAGCAGGATACAACAGCATCGACAAGTTGCGTTGATAATAAAACTATGAATGGGACTGAAATTGCAGAAGTTTCCGCGACGGATGGAGATCTGCAGTTATATGCTAAAAATGCAGTTCTTATAGATGGGGAGACCGGAGATATTCTATATGAAAAGAATGCAGACGCGCACAGACCGAATGCAAGTACAACAAAAATACTTACATGCATACTTGCCCTGGAATGTGGGAACCTGGAGGATACGGTGGCAGTTTCATCATATGCTGCAAAGCAGCCGGAAGTAAGACTAGGAGCCCAGGAGGGGGAAAGTTATACATTGGAGGATATGTTATACGCCATGATGCTTGAGAGCTACAATGATACCGCAGTAATGATCGCTGAGCACATAGGAGGCTCCATGGAAGTATTTGCAGATATGATGAATCGGAAGGCAAGAGAGATAGGTTGTCATTCTACATACTTTATAACGCCAAATGGACTTGACGCGCAGGATGAATCAGGGGGGCATGGGACATCGGCGGATGATCTGGCTCGGATAATGAGATATTGTATTCTTGTATCGCCCGAAAGAGATATGTTCCTGAAGATCACCCAGTCGTCATCACATACATTTTCCGAGAAAAGTGGCAGCAGGACTTTTTCATGTGTAAATCACAACGCGTTTCTCAATATGTCAAGTGAAGCTCTGTCCGGGAAGACCGGATTTACCTGCGATGCAGGATATTGCTATGTGGGTGCGGCAAATAAGAATGGACATACATATATATGGTCGCTTCTAGGATGTGGCTGGCCGGGCAACAAGACTTATAAATGGAAGGATTCAAAAACTCTGTTGTCATATGCGGGAGAACATGCGCAATATACAGAGCTGAGTGCTCCTGAATCTCCGAATGTTACTGTAAATTATTCATCCAAATCGGCAAAGCCGGGAAACATCTGCACAAAGTGTAATCTGTCGGGGATCGTAGCGGAAGCCGGTGATACAGAGGGAAAGGTCGATGACATACGATATGTGTACAATGTTGCAGATTCAGTCAAAGCTCCGGTGTACACTGGGGAAGTTGTAGGAAGTCTGTTTGTGTACAGAGGAAGGAAGCTTATTGATATTGTTCCGGTCACGGCGGCGGAAAAGAAAACTGACGTTTGTTTTATGGATGAAATATTACTGGTTCTCAGACGTGCGGCGATGTAACATTTGATCTTATCAGGCATATATTAAATTATCAATGATATAAGGGCGGTGCATTAGAGTATGGATATGGATTGTGTATACTATGTGGTTGGCGGTGACAGAAGAAGCTGTTATATGTCACTGACACTGGCTGAAAAAGGATACAATGTGTTTCATTTTGATCCATATGATGCCGATCTGCTCAGACATTCGCCAGTCACCATCATATCCGGGGCGTCCGGAGTAGGATTTAGAAGACTTATAGAAGGGGAATGCGCATCACCATCCGGAACAGGACTTAAGGCAATCGTACTTCCGGTTCCTGTATCAAGGGATGGCGAATTCATAAATGGAAGAACCCTTCTCACGGTCAGCAGTGTTCTTGAGTGCAGCGGTGAATTTGATATGGTGTTTGGCGGAGGTATCGACAAATATATGCCAGATGAAAATGGATCAGGTCCTTATGTATTTGATTATCTCGCTGATGATGAGGTGGCTGAAAAGAATGCCATAGTCACAGCGGAGGGAGCTATATGTGATGCTGAATCGCTGTCTGATGTAAATATTGATGGCAGCCTCTGCCTTGTGACGGGATTTGGCAAATGCGCGAAGCCGCTGGCAAAGAGACTTGCTGCGTGGGGAGCTGATGTCATCATCATGGCAAGACGACCAAAGCAGAGAAATGACGCGGCGCTGTGTGGATATAAGGTAATGTCATTTGAGGACATACCGATATACAGTCACGTTCTTTCAGAGGTGGATTTCTGCTTTAACACAGTGCCTGCAAGGGTTGTGTGCGATGACATATTATCACAGCTTTGTAAAGGGGCAGTGGTAATAGACATTGCATCAATGCCAGGCGGAGTGGATTTTGAATATTGTAAGGAGCACGAAATACCTTACAGACACAGTTTGGGAATTCCCGGAAAACTCTCGCCAAAGTCATCGGGAATCATTCTTGCAGATGCTGCCATAAAGGTGGTATCGGACTTTAATAAATAGGAGATAATAAAACATGAATTTATCAAAGTGCAATGTTGGTTTGGCTATAACCGGTTCATTTTGTACCTTTGATAAGATTAAGATAGAAATAAAGAAAATGGTTGAGATGGGAATAAATGTGTATCCGATATTCTCGCCTCACTCCGCAGAGTACGATACGAGATTCGGGAAAGCTGACAAATTCGTAAATGACGTTGAGACGATAGCAGGAAGAAAGGGTATTTACACCATACAGGAGGCGGAGCCTATAGGTCCCAAGGCATATCTTGATGCGCTGGTCATAGCACCTTGTACCGGCAACACCATAGCCAAGCTGACAAATGGAATAACTGACACATCGGTTCTCATGGCTGCGAAGGCACATCTGAGGAACAACAAGCCGCTCATCATATCGGTTTCGACAAATGATGCCATGGGTATGAACTTCAAGAACATCGGTCAGCTCATGAACATGAAAAATATTTATTTTGTTCCATTTGAACAGGATAACTGTGTGAAGAAGCCAAATTCGCTCATAAGCAGACTTGATCTCATCCCAGCCACCATAGAGGAGGCTCTTGAGGGAAGACAGATACAGCCTGTGCTCATAAAATAGTTTTGTACACCCGATGGGGTATAATTTTTGTTACTTATTACGATTATTATACCTCATCGGGTGTAATGTGTAAGGAATGTGTGACGAATCTTATATACCTGAAAAAATGAAATCAGACTTCAATCATTTGATTGAGGAAAGAATGCTGATTTTGGCAGATTGATAAAAATATAATATAATACGAAATCCCAGAAGTTACTTACTATCGAAATGTGATTCGAAATGTGACTTCTGGGATTTTTGTTGACTGACATAAGATAGTCCTGTAAAATATTTATTGTGAGACAGGGAGTATCATAATGTAATTTTGGAGTGTAAAGTAATATATGAGAGATCCGGAAAAACTAAAAGAGGAAATGGATGAGCGCAATAGAAAGATCCTTGATGTTGCATTTGAGCTGTTCGTAGACAAGAAGATAGAGGCGGTGAGTATGGGAGATATCGCAAGGGCTGCCGACGTGGGAAGGGCTACATTGTTCAGGTATTATCCAAGTAAGCTTGAGCTGGTCATAGCGGTATGTGCTGATCAGTGGAAAAGATATCTGGATGGCCTGGACGCGAAAAGACCTATATCGTCTGTACATGACATACCTGCCATAGACAGACTGAGATTTACCATGGACAGTTACATAGACATGTATCAGAACCACAAGGCGCTGCTGAAGTACAACGATAACTTCAACTACTATGTAACCAATGAGGGCAAGAACAATGATCAGCTTGTAGATTTTCACAGCTCACTGTATTCGGTGGATACCAGACTTCACATGATGTACGAGAAAGCGAGGGTGGACAAAACTATCCGGACAGACATACCAGAAGCCGAATTCATGCGTGTCACCGTTCATTCTATGATGACAGCCTGCGCCCACTATGCGGAGGGGTTCATATGGGGATCGGACGACAACAAGGATTACACGGACGAGCTGATAATGATCAAGGAGATGATAATTGATTACGCAACTAAAGGGATAAAATAACAGAGTTAAATAGAAACGGGGGAATGATATGAGAAAGGGATTAATATTTAAGAAGGGAATTATAATTGCGCTTGCTGCAGCGGTGGTTACGTCGCCTGCGCCGGTGATGGGTGTAAGCGGCTGGGGAGTGATGAATGCTAAGGCAGAGGAGACTACAACGGAAAAAATACCCGAATATTTATTGATGGGCTCAACACGTCTTATTGATAATGGGGAATTTCAAGATGATGGAGTTTCTGGTAATGATGACACGATATATCAGGGAACCAATTGGTACTATGACATCACGAGGAATCAGCTTGTACTGGAAAATGCGTCTATTTCTGGAAACATTACGATTCAGAACGGTGATCTTTCGATTATGTTATCCGGAACAAATACTATGAGATCAGATATGGTGATTCAAAGTATTTTAACAGAAAGCGGAATTGTGCCTACATTAGAAATAAATGGTAACAATCATAATGGAAGTCTAAGTTGTGGAAGTATCAGTGTAGCTGACTTAGGCTTAAATAATAATAATTTAAAAATTATAGGAGCAACGCTGGAGACTTCCCCAATTGAATGTAGTGGCAGCTTAACGATTGAAAATAGCTATGTGGTAGCAAATGAGGAGGATCATTCAAACGTAATTAGTGGTGATAAAATTAATATAGTAGACAGTTATGTTGAAGCGAAAGCAACAACAGAACGAGAAGAAGGTGTGGTATTTAGATCAAATCAACAAATTAATGTATCAGGAAGCCAGATTGTGGTTAGCCGTGCTTTAGCCTGTCAAGAACCTGTATTAAGTGATTGTGACTTCAGCAACTCTGTCATCACAAAGCAATGGAACGACATTGAGACCGGTGATGATGTAACGAAAACATATGTATATGGTAAAGCCGCTTTAAAAGAAGATTTAACGATTGCAAGTGGAGAAAGCATAGAATTTGAGAGTAGTGCAAGTATCGCCAATCTGGACAAGCTTATTGTTAAAGATGGAGCCACAATTCTGATAGATGGAGCTGAACACAAACATAATACAAACGGTAATATTACATATATTTGGCAAGATGACAAAGAACATACAAAAGGAGTAGCATGCAAAGACTGTCCGATTGGATATATGACTAAAGAAACGAAATCACACAATTATAATTCGCAGGGATTTTGTACAGATTGCGACGCGTACCAGCCGGCAGTACTCACTACGGACAAGTATGATATCGACAATGATGATAGTAAGGACAAGGTGTATGAGATTGGAAATGCAGGTGAACTGTATTGGTTTAGCGATAAAGTGCTCAATAACAACGATACATACGGAAAAATAAATGTAGTTCTTACAGATGATATTGTTGTAAATGAAAATGTTCTGAAATCAGATGGCACATTAAATGAAGGAACGTATAGAGACTGGATACCTATCGGAACATTTTATTACGGAAAAAACCATGTGCCATTTGCTGCTCCATACAGTGGCAAATTTGACGGGCAAAACCACACGATCAGCGGCTTATATTTAAAAAAGGACGATGATCGGTCTATAGGTTTGTTCGGCTGTATTGAAGATGGCAAGATTTACAATGTAAGTATTTTAGATTCATATTTCAGTGGCGCTACCGATGTTGGAGGTATATGCGGAAAGAGCCACCTTGGAACGGTCGTAAACTGCCATAATGCAGGCACCATCAATGGGACAACCGGTAATTCTCATTTGGGGATTGGTGGTATATGCGGAAGTACTTACAGAGGAACGATTTCTGACTGTGATAATACAGGTGTGGTTAATGGTGATACTTATGTAGGCGGTATATGCGGTGATAGTACAAGCCCGATCACACGTTGTTATAACACAGGTAATGTGAGCGGCGTTTATAGAGTTGCCGGGATATGTGGAAATAGTGGTTCTGGCGGTTATGCCAGCAATATCACAAACTGCAGTAATTCTGGCGATATCCGTGGATCAGGAACATATATAGGCGGTATCTGCGGGGCTAATTTTAGCGGAATATCATACTGCAACAGTACGGGTGCGGTTTCTGGAAGTGGTGATAAGATTGGAGGTATATGTGGAGAAGATATTGATGGCAAAGGGGATATCAAAAACTGCTATTATGACAGTACCGTTTATGCCGGGGATTCGATCGGAGACAAGTATGCATATGGTGACATTACCGGAAAATACGAAAATGTAGAAGGTAAAACAACAGAACAATATAAGAACGGCGAGGTTGCATATCTCCTGCAGAACGGCCAGTCAGAAGAAATCTGGGGACAGACCATCGGAACAGACACTTATCCTGTATTACGCGGTGCAAAGGTATATAAGAGCATAACTTATATAGGCTGTAACGATTCATCTGACGTTGTCTCGGTGTCATACAGCAATGAGAAAAAGGATGTATTTGGCAAACATAACTTCGAGGATGGCATATGCAGATACTGTGGTGAGAAACTTGCGGCGACAGTCACAAAAGGTGATGAGACTTTATCCTGTGTTTCACTGCCGGAAGCAATAGGTTATGCCGAAAAAATGCCAGGTAGTGTTGTTACCGTTATGGAAGATACGAATACAGCTCTTGATATAAACAATCCTGATTCTGATTTTACTATAGACATAAATGGACATAAGATAGATGATATTAATGTAAATAACGGAAAAATAACGATAATTGCTTCCAAGACGGGAGGATACGTAAAAGGTGAATTAGATATACAAAAAGATTCAACAGTAACAATTGGCGATGTAAAAATCTCGGGAACGATATATACTACGGGTCAATTGATACTAAATGGTGGAGATATATACAGGATAATTCTAGCTGATGAAACAATAAAATTATACTTTGACAATAGTGATATAAAAATCAATGAAGGAATATATTTGTTTGGAGCATACGGAGAAGAAATAATCATAAATGCAGAGCCTCATAATGTTATTCCAATTGTTCTGGATGGAATAAGTGTACAACAAGGTGCTGCATATGCTGTAGCAGGTGATGGCATTGCGTTAAAGTCAGATTGGTTCAACGTATCATCAAATGATTCCATAATTGATCTGTCAACAAGTATAGAAGATAATAAACTTAGAATTGTAGCATTGCTGAACGATAAAGTATATGCAGAGTTAGATGAAAATAAAAACATTACCTATTCTGGAAGTGAATTAAAACCATCTGTAAAGGTATATTACAATAGAAACTATATGTCTTCTGTACAGCTAAAAGAAGGCTTAGATTATAATGTAACGTATTCCGACAACATAAATACCGGCACAGCGACTGCGATTGTAACAGGAATTGGTGCTTACTCAGGAACAAAGAAAGTAACATTTACCATCGAGCCAAAGAAGATCAGCAGTCCAACATTTGATGGACTTAAGCCTGAGTACACATACACAGGACAGAAGGTAGAGCCTGAGTTTGCCCTTATGGATGGTGATACAGTCATTCCTTCAAGCGAATATGAAGTATCTTACAGTGACAATACAGAAGTTGGAACAGCGGCAATAACCATCACGGACGTCATGGGAGGAAATTACGATATAAACTGCAAGGCTGAATTCGATATAGTTAAAGCTGATCCGGTTATAAGTGAACTTCCGGTGGCAGATCCGATAAGCTACGATCCACACAAAACCTTAAATGAAGCAAGCATTTCGGGCGGAGCCGTAATCGGAGTTTCAGGAGAAAACATAACCGGAACATGGAGCTGGGCTGACGATTCCGCAGTTCCTGCGGTTGATGTAACAGACTATGATGTAGTATTTACCCCTGATGAACAGGAACATTACAATCCGGTCAGTGGAACTGTTCAGGTAAATGTCTCAAAGGCTGATGTAAACGTAGTTGATTTGCCAGTGGCAAGCGCAATAACATATGGCGACGATCTTGCAAAAGCTGTTATATCTGGAGGAAGAGTGTCCTTTGATGGTATTGATCAGGTTGAGATACCGGGAACATTTGCATGGAAAGATGAATCCATAAAGCCATTTGTATCTGACAGCGATAAGACACTATACACCGTTGTATTTACTCCGGCTGACAGTGTGAATTACAACACTGCAGAAGCTGAGATTACGGTAAATGTGAGCAAGGCTACAATGCCGAATCTGCTGTTAAGTGTAGATAATACAAATAAGACAGTTGGAAGTATTGCACTTCCGGGAGACTGGACATGGCTTGATGCGGATGATAAGACTGCGATAAAGGCAGGCGGATCAGTGGAGGCAACCGCTGTATACGTTGGCGATGACAAGGAAAATTATGATAGCACAGAGCTGAAGATAACCATCTACAGAGCGGCATGTTCAGAGGGCAAGACTGTAAAGTATACACTAAAAGGAGAGAAGGCACCAACCTGCACAAAGGCAGGAACTGGACATACAGAGTGTTCAATCTGCGGCGATGTAATGAGCACAGGTGTATATGTAAAGGAACTTGGACATAAGTGGAATTCCGGCAGGGTGACAAGGAAACCTACATACACGGCGACAGGTGTGAAGACATTCACATGTACCGTGTGCAAAGCAACTAAAATTGGAAGTATTGCCAAACTTGCAACAACTGATATAAGTAAAAAGACAAGCAAGATCACTGTTTCCGGAATAGAGAACAAGATCTATAATGGAAAGGTACATACCCAGAAGTCTCTTGTTGTAAAGGCTGGTGCAAAGACACTTAGACTGAACAAGGATTACACTGTCACCTACAGCAAGAACAAAGCGGTGGGCAAGGCTAGTGTGATAATACGTGGTAAGAATGCATATTCAGGAAAGATAACAAAGACATTTGCCATAGTAAAGGCTGCCAAGGGAAAGACATATACAGTTGGAAAATTCAAATACACTATAACCGGAGCAAAGACAGACGGCACCGGAACAGTTGCAATTGCCGGTACAACGTACTCAAGGTCAGATAAGAAATTTGCATCACTGACCATCGCAGATACTGTCATTATAGGAGATGTAAGGTTTAAGATAACATCTGTAAGCGCAAATGCATTCAGCAGGTATACGGCTCTAAAGAATGCCACTATAGGTAACAATGTGACAAGCATAGGGTCAAACGCATTTTTATCATGCAAAAACCTTAAGAAGATGACGATAAAGTCAGCTAAGCTCAAGAGCGTTGGCGCAAAAGCCTTCAGTGGAACATACAGCAAAATTACATTTGCAGTACCTAGGAATAAGGCCACAGCATACAAGAAACTGATAAAGAAGGGCAGTCCTTCTGCGAAAGCAATCTATAAATAACAAATATATAAATTGCCTGTAAAAACAAGACTTTCAGAACTCTTGTACATGCAGCGTATTCGCCATTTTCGATACGCCGCATGTATACAGAAGTCTGGAAGTCTTTTTATATGTCAAGGACAATAGCATATTTTCTCAGCCAGTGATCAATCTGGAGAAGATATGCCATCATCTGAGGTCCTGCCATGAGCTGGCCGAACCAAGGTCTGCCGTAATCCTTTGGCGCGTTTATGAAGTTTTTCACATATTCTCTGTCGATGAGAGGCAGAAGAGGACTTTCCGGATCATTTAGTACGCAGAGAAGCCTCTTTGCAAGCTCCTGTTCATAATGAGGGTCATATGACTTTGGATAAGGGCTTTTCTTTCTGTACATGATCTCGTGCGGTACATAATCCTTCATGGCCTCCCTGAGAAGCTTTTTCTCACAGCCTTCGGAATATTTGTACTCCCATGGAACGTTGAACACATAATCAAGTATTCGTGGATCTGCAAATGGAACTCTCGCCTCAAGTCCGCTTGCCATGCTTGTTCTGTCCATTCGGTCAAGCAATGTCTGCATGAACATCCTGATATTCAGATAAGATATCTGCCTGCGCCGCTTTTCTGTATCGGATTCCCCCGGGAGAAGATTGATCTCGGATAAGAGATAATTGTACAGAGATGACACATATCCTGGTATATCAAGACAATCTCTGAGGTCCGGTGACAGTACTGAGAGCCTTGGCGACAGATCCTTCATCCATGGGAATGTGTCTGCAGACAGCAGTTCATCCCTGTAAAACCAAGGATAGCCTCCGAATATCTCATCTGCACATTCTCCGGTCAATACTACTTTGTATTCCTTTGCCACAAGTGAGCAGAAGTAGAGAAGGGAAGAATCCACATCCGCCATCGTCGGCATATCCCTTGATTCCACGGAAGTATACAGATAGTCTGCAAGATCACTGTAATTGCAGGTGAGATATGTGTGGTCTGAACCTATGTGGGCTACCATCATATCTACATATGGTCGATCCTGCTCCGGCTGGAATGCATTTGACTTGAAATATTTGGAATTATCTTTGAAATCAAATGAGAAAGTGTGCAGCTTTTTCCCTTGCTCCCTGAGTTTTGCGGCGCATACGCTGCTGACGATTGATGAGTCGATGCCCCCCGAGAGAAATGTACATACAGGCACATCCGATACGATCTGTCTCTCTATACTGTCCTTGACAAGATAACGGACTTTTTCCACAGTGTCTTCATAGCTGTCAGTGTGAGGATTGCTGGTTATGCGGTAATATGTGAAGTCTGTCATTCCGTAGGGTGAGAATTTCATGAAATGTCCCGGCTTTACTTCGTCTATATTCTGAAATACTCCACAGCCTGGAGTCTTGGACGGCCCGATTCCGAACACCTCACATAGTCCCCGTGCATCAATGACAGGCCTTATACCTGGATAGTAGAGCAGGCCTTTGATCTCTGAGGCGAAGACAAGTGTTCCGTCATCAGTTACTGAGTAGTACAGCGGCTTCACACCGAAGTGATCCCTGTACAGATATATGGTCTGGATATGTTCGTCATATATCGTAAATGCAAATATTCCGTTCAGCCTGTGAACAAAATCGGGACCGAAGTGAAGAAAACAGTTGAGAATAACCTCTGTGTCCGAAGTTGTATCAAATGTATATCCAAGGGCGAGCAGCTCCGATTTCAGTTCCTTTGTGTTGTAGATCTCGCCGTTGTACACTATGTATATAGTATTTTCGCCGATGACCTTTTTCATAGGCTGTTCGCCTCTTGCTACGTCACGTATGGATAGTCTGGTGTGAGCAAGCCCACAGTGGGATGACAGCACTGTATTCTGTGCGTCCGGACCTCTGTGAGCAAGCGCCTTATTCATGTCGTTCAATATGTATGAGTATCGTTCCTGTTCGGTATTGAAATCCCTGCTGGAGTTATAGAATCCTGCGATGGAACACATATATTTACCTCTTTTTGTGGTATCTATATATTATATTGGGGAGTTGATTTTATAGAACTTTTAGATGATATGCGGTTGTAGTATGATTAAATAAAAGTTATAATCTAAACAAGATTTTTATATGAAGAACTGACATTGCGCTTGGAGAGGCACATACAGGAGGACATATAAAATGACGATATTTAAAGATAAGACTATAACGGACAATTTTATTTTGGGCGCTGTACTATGAACAATGTTAAAAGCAATAAGAAATGGAGGCGCGAATTTATGACATTGTTGATGAGAGATAACGAAAATAAGCTGTTGGGCAAATACATGCATCTGATTGATCAGGTAAAGAAGCTAGATGTAAAAGATGCTGAGATTGCTGCTAAAATACTGGGAATCAAAGAACAGCAAATATATGAGATAAAAGATTACATAGCAGAACATCCTGAGATGGACGAGGATGATCTTGCTGAACATATAGCATATTGGCTTGATCTGGACTGATAATTTGTAGATAAATGTATGTAAAGTAAAGTGCATGAATCGGTTTTTCATGCACTTTATTTTGTTATATCACACCACAGGTGTAATGCAGAATAAAGCATGCGTTGATATAATTGAATACACTGTCATGTTATGATTATTGCAACAATTGAGCTTGGAGTTTATAGAAGACATATCCTTAAGAAACAATACAGAAAGAGAAAATCTACCGTGAAAAATACAATAATACAAACTAATAAAAAATACCTTCCGGGACTATTAAATATTGCGGTTCCGATCATGCTTAGCAATCTGATATCTCAGCTTCAGATGCTTATAGACAGAATATTCTTAGGACATGTAAACAGCATGTATATGAGTGCACTCGGCAATGTGACTTCACCTATGTGGACAACCATGTCATTTTGTTTTTCCATAGTGACAGGAGCGTCCATACTGATAAGTCAGAGCGTTGGCGCAGGAGATACCAAGCATATAGAAGAGTATTCAGGTGCCATGGTGAAATACAATAATATCATACCGATACTGTTATTTTTCTTCTGGACATTCTGCGCTGAATTTGTATTCAGACTCATGGGCGTGTCAGATGGTCTGATGCCGATGTGTCTTGATTATTCCAGGTATTATGCGCCCGTATTTCTGATAACAGGACTTGGCGGTGCTTTCAGTGTAATACTTCAGACGTCTAATTATACAAAGCCGCTTGTCATATATGGAATAATAAGGTCGGGAGTCAATATATTCCTCGACTGGGTTATGATATTTGGAAGATTCGGGCTTCCGGCCATGGGGATAAAGGGTGCAGCCATAGCGACTACAATAGCGGAGTACTCTGGACTTATATTTGCAGTGATATTCGTGGTATCAAGCAAGAAACTTAACACCAAACCATCTATGAAATGGGTAGTAAAGGCACATATAAAGCCGTATCTTTTGTCGGCAAAGCTGGGAGTGAACACAGCTCTTGAGGATTTTGCATGGAATCTTGGTAATCTGCTGCTTATAAGGATTCTCAACGCCATAAATGAAATGGCTGCCGGAATTTATTCCATCATATTCAGTGTCGAGGTCCTGGCGGTTGTTATCATTGGAGCGATAGGAAACGGTACAATGACGCTAACCGGTGAGGCAAAAGGAAACAATGATCTGAGTAAATACAAGGGTGTATGTGTCTGTGCATATGGCTTGTGTATAGTAGTTGGAATCATCACACTCGGTGTCTGTCTTGCGTTTCCACAGCAGATCATATCACTTTTCACCAACGACAAGAGTATAATTGCATCGTGTGGGATATATCTGATCTTTATCAGCATCAATCTGTTCGCAAAATCAGCAAACATAGTTGTTGGCAATGCGATCAGGGGCAGTGGCAACACGATATGGATGCTCATAACACAGCTGTTTGGCACGGTGTGGGTGGTTTCTGTGGCGCTTTTGTTTGTGTTTGTCCTTAAGCTTGGAATAGCAGGTGTCTTTCTTGCAGTCATAGTGGACGAGATCGTTAGATCATTTATCAATCTCGGCAAATATCTGAGGATAGTGAAAAACTGGGAAAGCATAGACTGAGGTAAAAAGGCTGAATCAGCTAAACAGTGGGTGCGACATTCAGTGGCATATATAATTTAGAATAGGCGTATCAGAAAAAGAAAGTCTTATATGAAAGGGGATATATGATTTGATTTTAGAAACTAATAGGTTAATATTACGTCACTGGCAGGAGAGTGACGCAGATATATTATTTGAATATGCAAGTGACCCTGATGTGGGACCTATAGCTGGCTGGCCAGTGCATGAGAGCAGGGAGTACAGCCTTGATGTGATACGGAATGTATTTAATGGGCCGGAGTGTTATGCTGTGTGTCTGAAGGACAGCGGCCTGGTTGTCGGTGCCATCGAATTACTGTTAAATGGAAGGACAGATATGACAGACCGCGATGACGAATGTGAACTCGGATACTGGATAGGAAAGCCTCACTGGGGCAACGAATACGCACCGGAGGCGGCCAGGAGACTCATAAAACATGGATTTCTTGATCTGGGCATGAGAACAATATGGTGCGGTTACTACGATGGCAATTCCAAGTCCTGCATAGTACAGGAAAAGCTTGGATTTGTGTTTCATCATATCTGTGATGAAGTGGATGTGCCTCTTTTGAATGAAGTCCGGATAGGACATACGAATATTCTGACGAGAAAACATTGGCTGTCTGGAAAGATGAAGAATGCACTGTATGATCAGCTGGCCAGGGATTATTGCTGTGATGCGGCCGATATATATTCCAGTGACAATATATTCTCTGAATACAGACAGATAGCAGGGCAAAGGCAGTTCAAAGGACAGGAAAAGTGCCCGCTCAAAATAGCTGTGGTAAATGGCAAGCTGCTATTTACCGGTCGTAGAGAGATTGTAGATGAATGCAGAAAACGCTATGAGAATGCATCTGGCAAATGGTTCATGGATATAGAGAAATTTCGTGAGCTTGACAGTATTCTTTCCAGATACGGATGTAAATTGAAATTTGCTCACCCATTTTACCTTCCAACGGAACTGAGCGAACAGGGAGTGAGAAAAGATACTACAGATAAAACCGTTGATTCGATGATAAAAGAAGATTTTAACCTTGTCAGGTATACGGGGGATGAGATCCTGCAATTCAAAGGAGATGACAGGTGGTGTGAAGCTTTCTGCTTTGATGATAACACACCTGATGTACTTGCTGTGGCAGCTGTATCAAGTGATGAGATTATCGGTATGGCTGGCGCAAGTGCTGATAGTGACGACTTCTGGCAGATTGGTATAAATGTTGTTCAAAAAGCTGAGGGAAGACATGTGGGTACAGCGCTTGTATCTGAACTGACCAAGGATATACTCAGATGTGGTAAAATTCCATATTATGGCACAGGAATGTCACATATAGCATCACAGAGAGTTGCCGCTGCGGCAGGTTATGATGTGTTCTGGTTTGAACTGCTGGCGGGCAAGTAAAAGAATCGTTGACACATCTTCATGTTAATGATAAAATAATCACATCTAAGGGTCGTAAAACGACCGGAAAATAGTCAAATGCTATGACGAGGAGGAGTACATGCATCCCCCGATCAACAGAGAGGAGACGGTGGTGAGAGTCTTCATCAGGAATGTGTGGAAGGTAGCCTTCGAGCAGTGGATTGAAAGATTGCAGCATACATATTTGTCGGCTGTAGTCGAGTAGGTTTCAACGGTTTTCCCCGTTACAGGAATAAGATATTAATAATGATTACAGTGATAATTTATTATAGTATCTGATGAGTGCAGACATTTGTCTGAATTTAGGTGGTACCACGGATATGAACATATTCGCCCTAAGCGTAAAGCAGTTGCGCTTAGGGCTTTTTCTATGCATGGGGTGCATATATACATCCCGGGGCGTAAGTTTAGATTATCATGAACTTTACAGGAGGTATAAGATATGGAGATCAATGGAGCAAAGATGTTTGTAAAAGCGTTGCAGGAAGAGGGGGTAGACACTCTGTTCGCATACCCTGGTGGAACAGCGATAGACCTGTTTGATGCGTTGTATGATGCAGAAGGTATCGATATGATACTTCCAAGACACGAGCAGGCGCTTGTCCATGCAGCAGATGGATATGCACGTTCAACGGGAAGAGTTGGAGTGTGTCTGGTAACAAGTGGTCCGGGTGCGACAAACCTTGTAACGGGAATTGCCACAGCCAACTACGACAGCGTGCCACTGGTATGTTTTACAGGACAGGTTCCAATGAATCTTATTGGAAATGATGCTTTTCAGGAGGTTGACATAGTTGGGATCACAAGAAGCATATGCAAGTACGCAGTCACAGTAAGAAAGAGAGAGGATCTTGCAAGGATCATTAAAAATGCATTTTACATAGCAAGAACCGGAAAGCCGGGTCCTGTAGTTGTTGATATTCCTAAGGATATACAGCTTGCCATGGGAAGTGATGAGTATCCAGCAGAGGTAAATATCAGAGGTTACAAGCCTTCAGAGGGTGTACATGTCGGACAGATCAAGAGAGCCCTTGCGGAGCTTAAGAATGCAAAGAAGCCTGTGTTCCTCTGTGGCGGTGGTGTAAATATCGCCCATGCAAGAAAAGAGATGCAGCAGCTTGCGGAGAAGACAGGTATCCCTGTAGTCACAACCATCATGGGAAAAGGTGCAATACCTACAGATCATCCACTGTATGTAGGTAACATCGGTATGCATGGTAACTTGGCATCCAACAAAGCTATCATGGAGAGTGATGTTCTCTTCTCCATCGGATGTAGATTCAATGATAGAATAACAGGTACTATAGATACATTTGCCAAGAATGCCAAGATCATACATGTTGATATAGATGCAGCGTCCATATCAAGGAACATAAAAGTTGATATACCTATAGTTGCAGATGCAAAGGTTGCAATATCCAAGATGCTTGAATACGCTGAGCCTCTTGATATCAAAGACTGGGTAGATGACATTATGAATGTCAAGGCTGAGTATCCTATCAACATGAACAGATATGATGGAGTGACTCCTGAGGCTATCATCAGAACCATAAACGATATGTACAGCAATCTCATCGTTACAACTGACGTTGGACAGAACCAGCTCTGGACAACGCAGTACATTGATATAGACGAGAACAAGCAGCTCTTAACTTCCGGAGGCCTTGGCACCATGGGTTATGGATTCCCTGCCGCTATAGGCGCAAAGCTTGGCAACATGGATAAGGATGTAATATGCATCTCAGGAGATGGCGGAGTTCAGATGAACATTCAGGAGATGGCTACGGCTGTTGCACTTGAGCTTCCTGTTACCCTCTGTATACTTAACAACGGCTACCTTGGCAACGTTCGTCAGTGGCAGGAGTTGTTCTTCAACAAGAGATACAGCAGTACATGTCTCAGATACAGAAGAAGATGCAACAGAGATTGTCAGAATCCGGACAAGTGCTGTCCAAAGTATTCGCCTGACTTTGTAAAACTGGCTGAAAGTTATGATGCAAAGGGAATCAGAGTCACTAAGCCGGAGGAAATAAGACCTGCATTTGAGGCTGCAAAGGCCAATACAAACGGACCTACAGTTATAGAGTTCTTCATAGATCCTACGGCCAATGTATTTCCTATGGTTCCTGGTGGAAAATCACTGAATGACATGATACTTGACTGCTGATATTGATAAATTGATTTATATCGGTAATAGAATGTACATATATAGATTTGTATATTATCCAAATGAAAGGGGTATATAGAATGAGCGTAAAGAAGAGATGGATATGCCTGTTCGTAGAGAATGAGGTAGGTGTACTTGCAAGAATTTCAGGTTTGTTTTCAAGCAAATCATACAATATAGATACTATAACCGTTGGAGTAACCGAGGATGAGACAATATCCAGAATGACCATCGGTTTCACCAGTGATGACAGGACATTTGAGCAGGTGAAAAAGCAGCTCAACAGAAGTGTTGAGGTTATCAAGGTAGTTGACTACACTGATATAGCCATTCACAACAATGAGATTTTATTTGTCAAGGTCAACAGCTGTTCAAATGAGGATAAAGATGAAGTGTTCAGAATTGCAAATGCATTTGGATACAAGATAACTGACTACAATAAGAAATCAGTGCTTGTTGAGTGTGTTCAGACTGATGCAAAGAACGACAATGCAATAAAACTGTTCAAGGAGAGTTTTCCTAACAGAATAGAGGTTGTAAGAGGCGGAAGTGTAGCTGTCGAGGCTATAAGTATGTCAGACAGATAAAGCCGTATCATAGAGAGCAGTGCTTGATATGTTTTAGAGTGTGAAAGGAAAATAATGTAAGATGAAATTTGTGATACAGCGTGTTAATCACGCCTCTGTAGAGGTGGACGGAAAAATTATCGGCAACATAGGCAAGGGACTTCTGGTCTTTGTGGGTGTGTATGATTCTGACACCAGAGAGATCGCTGACAAAATGATAAATAAGCTTGTGAAGATGAGAATATTTGCCGATGAAAACGATAAGACGAATCTCGATATAAACAGTGTTGACGGACAATTACTGATCGTTTCACAATTTACACTGTGTGCTGATTGCAAAAAGGGAAACAGACCATCATTTATAGGTGCAGGGGCACCGGATATGGCAAATGAGATGTATGAATACATAATAACGAGATGCCGCGAACATGTAACTGTGGTTGAACATGGGGAATTTGGAGCAGATATGAAGGTTGATTTGTCCAATGATGGTCCATTTACCATATTATTGGACAGCAGGGAATTGTAATTTATTGTCAGATTGATAAAAAAGCTGCATTATATTGGGAATTTTTTATAAAATCCCACAATATTGTTGAAAAAATGAATATTTGTTAATATAATTACAAGTGGAGTTTCTATAATCAATAAAATATAATCATAGAAAGTTCAATTAAACTAAAAAGGAGAACTATATAATGATGACAAAGGATCAGATTGAATCTAAAACCTTTAAAAAAGGACTTTTTGGATATAATAAGGATGAAGTTAATAGCTTTTTGCGTACGATGGCTGAGGAATATGGAGATCTTCAGACAAAGTATGCAGCACTTGAGTCAGAGAACGAGGTTTCAAAAAAGAGCCTTATGGAGAACAGTGTAAAGATTTATGAACTTGAAAAGCAGCTTGAACAGGCAGCTCCTGGATCAAAGAAGGAAGCTAACGCAGCAAACGCAGAGGCAAACAAGATCATCAATGATGCAAAGAAGAAAGCCAATGAGGTAATTGCAAATGCAAAGGCTGAACTGGCAAAGCTTAAGGATGAAATGGAGACACTCAAGAGCGGATCAAGCGCTAAAGTTGCTGAGGCTGCAGAAAAGGTTGAGGCTGCAGTTGAGGCGGATCCTATTACAAAGCTCAAGATGAAGTCACAGGGTGGAGATGCTCCACAGAAACTTAAGATGACACCAAAGTCAACTCAGACTGCAGAGCCAAAACCGGCAGCATTCACAGGTAAGAGTGCTCAGGCTGCTCAGGAAGAGGAAGAAGAGGAGCTTATCGTAGGCGAAGTAGAAGAGGGTGTAAATCGTAATCAGGTTCTCATCGGTGACGGTGACGAAGGTGATGATGATTTCGAGTTCTTATAAAAGAATCTATAAAGGAATCTGATCATTAAAAAAACATACGGTCGGGATGGATACATTATAAAGCAAAAAGGGAGTTTTATATATGACTTATTCAGAATGCGCAGATCATATCGGAGGTATTCTGGGAAAGATCGACTGGAGTGACACAGAAGATTGCAGTTTGCAGTTTAATATCATAGGCTCAGATAATGGGGGATTTTATATAATCATAAGGGATCATGAGGCTGATATTAAGGTGATTGGCAGTGGGGAAAGCGGTGAAACAGACAAATATGGAGATTCATATGAAAATACATATGGACATACATATAACGTAAAGATAGTTGTAACGGCGCCGGTGTTGTCCAGACTTCTCATGAAAGTGATTGATCCGATATATGCATACACGACAGGCAAATTCAAAATGATGGGTGAAGTCGCACTTGGAAGAAAAGTTCTTATCAAGCTGTGCGATGTTTGCGATACAAAATCAATATGGGAGCATCCCAAAGTTTGTGTAAACCTCCAAACTGATGTAAGATAAAATTACTCAGTTTGGAGGTTATTTTTATGGCAAGAAGAAAAGACAGCCCACAAAAAGCAGCAATGAGAGAAATGATGCGTGATTATCTGAAGAATAATGATATCAGCATCAAAGACGGCACCGATGTAAACAGTATCATGCGTGACATGATGTCTGTCATTTTGGAAGGTGCTTTGGATGAAGAACTGGATGAAGAATTAGGATATTCCAAGTACGACTATCGAAACAAAGAAACAGACAATAGTAGAAATGGACATTCCAGCAAAACCATGCACACCAGTTATGGAGATATGGATGTGGCAATCCCAAGGGATCGTAATGGTGATTATGAACCACAGCTGATTAAAAAATATCAGAATACCGTAACTCAGGACATGGAAGAAAAAATACTTTCCATGTATGCCAAGGGAATGACAACTGGAGACATTGAATCCCACATGCGTGAATTATACGATATTGATATTTCTGACAGCACAATCAGCCGGATCACAGACAAAATCCTGCCGATTGTAAAAGAATGGCAGGAACGCCCTTTGGAAGAAGTGTATGCTGTAGTATTTATGGATGCAATCCACTATCACGTCCGCAGTGAAGGACGTATTGTAAAACGTGCGGTTTACATTGCCCTTGGTATCGATATGAATGGGAAAAAAGATGTTCTTGGAATGTATGTTGGAGAAAACGAAAGTGCGAAGTTCTGGCTTTCTATCATGAATGGATTAAAAAACAGAGGCGTTGAGGATATCCTGATTGCATGCGTTGATGGTTTAAATGGATTTCCACAGGCAATCGAGGCTGTTTATCCAAAAACAGAGATTCAGCAGTGTATCATCCATCAGATCCGTAATTCAACGAAGTTTGTTTCTTACAAAGATATCAAAAAACTGATGGCTGATCTGAAGCTTGTATATGCGGCTCCAACGGAAGAAACCGCTTTAAATGAACTGGAACTGTTCAAGGATAAATGGGATTCCAAGTACCCGAAAATCTATAAATCCTGGCATGATAACTGGGCAACACTGTCCACTTATTTCAAATATCCAGAGGCAGTAAGACGGCTGATTTATACCACAAATGCCATTGAAGGATTCAACCGCCAGCTCCGGAAAGTGACCAAAAGCAAAACGGTTTTTCCGTCGGATGACAGCCTTTTGAAAATGCTGTATCTGGCAACCATGGATATCACGAAAAAATGGACCGGACACAGGCAGGACTGGGGACAGATCCATTCCCAGCTTGAAATTTATTTTGAAGAACGTCTGGCGGGACGGAACCTGTAAAGCAGTCAATTTTAGGCAGGTTTTATTGACATGCCTAAAAACTACTGTATAATGCAGATATGGGCAGAATCCGGAAAATCGGCTCTGCCCATTTGTAACTATTCACAAATCTTATATCAGTTTTTAACGTTTACACAAAACTTGAAACGGTCTCATCAATATAATAAAAGATCATATCAGCAACTCTTGATATCAGAGTATTGTTGATATGATCTTTTTTGTTTATACGTCTCGTAAATTAAATCTTACATTAAATTCTAGAGGAGCTCTGCGACTTCCTTGAGAAGCCTCTCTGTCTTGTCCCATCCGAGGCAAGGATCTGTTATAGATTTACCGTAACATCCACCATCTACAGGCTGATTGCCGTCCTCTATATAACTTTCAACCATTACACCCTTTACAAGATTTTTAATCTCAGGATCATAATTTCTGCTATGGATTATTTCCTTGACAATTCTAGGCTGTTCAATGAACTTTTTGCCTGAGTTGTTGTGGTTAGCATCAACTATACATGCATGATTGACAAGGTCGAACTTCTTGTATGTGTCAGCGAGAAGTCGAAGATCCTCGTAATGGTAGTTTGATATAGACTGTCCATGTTTGTTGAGTGCACCGCGGAGAATGCAGTGAGTGAGGGGATTGCCATCTGTGTGAGCCTCCCATCCTGAGTACAGGAATGTGTGATGATGCTGCCCTGCTATACATGAATTCATCATAACATTGTAATCACCACTTGTAGGGTTTTTCATACCTACAGGTACATCCATACCGCTTGCTGTCAGTCTATGCTGCTGATCCTCAACAGAACGTGCTCCGATGGCAACGTAGGAGAGGATATCGTCGACATACTGCCAGTTCTCTGAGTAAAGCATTTCATCGGCAGCGGTAAGACCGGTCTCCTTTATCGCTCTGATGTGCATCTTACGGATAGCGTAGAGTCCTTCAAGCATATCTGATGCCTTTGTAGGATCAGGCTGATGGAGCATTCCCTTGTATCCGTCCCCTGTTGTTCTCGGCTTGTTTGTATATATACGTGGGATAACCAATATTTTATCCTTAACCTCGTCGGCAACCTTTGCAAGACGACTCTGGTAATCACATACAGCATCCTCGTTGTCCGCTGAACAAGGTCCGATGATAAATATAAATCGGTCATCATCGCCTACGAAAATTTTTCTGATCTCTTCATCTCTTTTGGCTTTGATGGCTTTCAACTCGCTTGAAAGAGGGTATAGTTCCTTGATCTCATCGCCAGTCGGTACTCTTTTTACTAATTTCATACTCATGAAACATTTCCTCCTTATTTTCTAATCGTTGATTATATCAGAAATATTACGCAAAATAAAGAAAATATTCATATATAGAAATTATCGTTAGTTTTTATAGAATAAAGACTACATGTAAATGAATATAATGAGATAAATAAATTTTAGGATAAAAGTTTATGATGATTAGAAAAATGTGGATACATATAAGCCTGATTCTGGCGCTGATACTGTGTACTGGAATTGTTTGTCCTGTATGGAATGCAGTAGCTGAGGAAAGTCATCAGTCTCTGAAAAATGACAACTCGGCAGAGAATAATGAAACTCAAGATGCCGATTCGTCTGCAAATTTTGATGTAGATATCAAATCTCCCAGTGCAATCCTTATGGAAGCGGAGTCTGGGCAGGTGATCTATGAAAAAAATTGTGACACGGCCATGGCTCCGGCATCGGTCACAAAAGTCATGACACTCCTGCTCACATTTGAGGCGATCGACGACGGGAAATTTTCTCTGGATGATACTGTTGTTGTGAGTGATCACGCTGCATCCATGGGTGGCTCACAGTGTTTCTTTGAGTCCGGTGAAGAACAGACAGTGCAGGATATGATAAAATGTATAATAATTGCTTCCGGAAACGATGCGGCAGTGGCTATGGCGGAGAAGATAGCCGGTTCAGAGCCGGCATTTGTGAACATGATGAATGAGAGGGCAAAAGAACTTGGAATGGAGAACGCATCGTTTAAAAATGCCTGTGGGCTTGACACTTCCGGGCATGAGATGTCAGCAAGAGATATAGCCCTAATGTCCCGTGAACTTATCACAAAACATTCTGAGATATTTGATTATTCCGGCATATGGATGGACCACATAACACACAAAACAGCCAGGGGAGACAGCCGCTTTGACCTGGTGAACACGAACAAATTTCTCAACATGTACACAGGTGCAACAGGACTCAAAACAGGCTATACAAGCACCGCCAAATACTGTATGTCAGCAACAGCAGAACGTGACGGGATCGATCTTATAGCTGTTATAATGGGCGGGGAGACAAAAGAGATGAGAAACAATGATGCATGTCATCTCCTTGATTATGGATATTCAAAGTGTCACAAATATACAGACAAAGAGATTATAAAAGAAAAGAAATTAAGTGTAGACAAAGGTACCTCTGATTATGTTACAATTAAGACTATCCCGCAGTTTGAAGCAATTCTGCTTGGATCGGAAAACGCTGACAGCGTGAGCAAGAAGATAGATATTCCAGAAAAGATAACTGCGCCTGTCAAAAAAGGTGACGAACTGGGAGAGGTATCTTACTATGCCGGTAAGAGATTTATAGGTAAGGTGATGATATATGCTGATGATAGCGTGGATGAAATTAATATCAGTTACGCGGTGAGAAAGGTTTTTAGAAGGTTGGTATTATGAAATACTTTTTAATTATTGTAGCTGCATTATGTGTGATAACTCTTGTAAATATATTGCTGGAGAGTCATAGGGAAAATAGAAAAATATCATTTTCAAGCTACAGGATAAAAGACAAGAGACTTAAGAAAAATGCGAAGATCGTGATGATATCAGACCTTCATAATGCCTGTTATGGAGAGAAAAATAGCGAACTCTTACATGCGGTTGAAACGATATCCCCCGATCTGATTCTGGTTGCAGGAGATGTTATAGTCGGAAAGACTGGCTTGTCTGTTGATACGGGTGTCGATTTTCTGAACTCTCTCGGGGAGAGCTTCCCCGTGTTTGTGGGCAAGGGAAACCATGAAATGCGCACATCAATATATGAGAAATACGGAGATATGTGGGAGACTTTGTATGAAAGAACAAAGGATAAAGTCCACTGGCTTATAAACGATAGTATTTACCTTGCCGATTACAACATGACGATCTATGGTCTTGACATGAAACCTGAATACTACCGCAGATTTAAAAAGCTGTACATGGACAGCGCTTATCTCGAAGAAGAATTACGGAAGCCTGATAAGCGATCGTATAACATCTTGATAGGCCACGATCCGGATTATTTTGAGGAATATGCCGCATGGGGAGCAGATCTTTGCGTGTCGGGACATGTCCATGGTGGACTTATAATAATTCCACATCTCGGCGGGCTCATATCCCCAATGATAAAGTTCTTTCCAAAATACTATAAGGGTGTCTACAACATAGGAGATAGTCATATGATCGTAAGTGCTGGAATGGGACTTCACACATTAAAGATAAGGGTGAACAATGAACCTGATCTTGTCACCATAAATCTGGTGAAATAGCATATATTATCTGAAATTTGTGACATTATATGTAAATATTTAAAAATATTTAATAGTTGAAATAATCTTCTATACACTATAGAATTATCTGTACTGGATAATATCCTTTAAAATGTATTTGAGGGTTGGAGAGCGCACTATGAGTAAAGAAATAGATAATGGTATAGATGATGATATAGATACAAACACTGACGACATTAATATATCAGACGACAAAAATGTATCAGATGACAATGATATATCAGATTCTGAAAAACAGATATTTGGTGAAGAAAGCGTGACTGAAACGGCTGAATCTGAGAAAATATTTGATGAAGAACAAAATTCTCAGAAAGAAGATTCAGATACGATATTTGAAGCTGCCGATTCACAGCTCCCACCGGATGATTCTGCTGCAACAACAGTTCTGACTGGAATGACTGATGCTGTAGGAAATATATCCGGTACGCAGGAATCAGATAATGCCCCGGCTGAAACCGGGACTAGGCATGATACCCAAAACCAAGATAACAAAATAGAAAATAAGAAGTCTGGCACAAAAAAATTAAGTGCATTAAAAATATTTGGAATCGTATTTGCAATTGTGGTTGTATGTACATATGTTGCAGTATCTGTGTGGTTTATGTTTCATTATAATTACAAGACATATATAAATGGCAACGATTACTCATTCTTTACGCTGGATGAGGTAGATCAGTACATAGGAGAGTACATATCAGATTATTCGCTCACGTTGAAGTTGAGAGACGACAGTGAATACAGGATAGATACTGATGACATAGGACTTGTTATAAGACCCAACATCACGGCTAAAAAGATCAAAAATGAACAGAATGGTTTCCTGTGGCCATATTATATGTGCAGGAGAAAAGACTATGAGCTTTATTACACGGCAGATTATGATAAAGACAAGCTTGAATCGCTTCTAAAGAAATGTGATTTTACTCAGGAAGCCAATATGGAGAAGCCGGTGAATGCTTCTGTTGAGATAAAAGATGGAAAATCAACAATTATTCCGGAAACTGAAGGAAATTATATTGATTTTACAAAATTATGCTGTATAATAGATGAGGCGCTTAATAAAGGCGATCAACTCGTTGATCTTGATGACACAGATGTATATGAGAAACCAGAGGTGACTGCTGACAGCAAAGAGATAATATCTGAGCAGGCAAAGCTTGAAAAGGTATTGTCCATGAAGATTACATATAAGATAGATGAGATCTCATGGGAACTCACCAGTGAGGATTATGGTGACTGGATATCTGATATCTCAGCTGAAAAGATTGAATTCCAGAAAGATAAAGTCCATGAGTACGTCCAGAATATGGCGGACAGGTATGATACATACGGTGTGCCGAGAAACTTCAGAACACACGATGGACGTATAGTAACCCTTGATAATACATGGTATGGCTGGCTGATAGATGTTGACAGTGAAGCTGAAGAACTTTACTCTGTTCTTGAAGCTGGAGAGTCCGTTGAGAGGGTGCCTATTTTTGACTGCTATGCAGCGGTTTACCGCGATGGCGGCGATGATATCGGCGATACTTATATAGAATGTGATTTTGGACAGCAGCATATATATGTATATGTCAACGGCGAACAGGTCATGGATTCTGACTGCGTTACAGGAAGCCTTGCCGACTCAGGCAAATACAGAACCCCTGGAGGTGTGTATACAATACTTTATACAAAGACGCCTGCGGTTCTTATCGGAGACGATTATGAGACACCTGTAAAATACTGGATGCCATTTATCGGTGAACTTGGAATAGGTTTCCATGATGCAACATGGAGAAGTGCTTTTGGCGGTGACATTTATAAAACCGGAGGTTCTCACGGATGTGTAAATCTTCCTTTGTCAGCCGCAGAACAGTTGTTTAATATAGCGTACGAGGGCATGCCCGTTGTATGCTATTATTAAAGTATAATTGGAGATGTACCCAAGTGGTTGAAGGGTCCGCACTCGAAATGCGGTAGGTCGGGCAACCGGCGCAAGGGTTCAAATCCCTTCATCTCCGTTATCACTTATATATTAGAGAGGTAAGTCTTTGTACTTACCTCTTTTGCTTAACAGCAGGTTTAATATAAATCTAGTGTAAAAGGGATATGAGCAGAAATATGTCATGCGAAGTTATAACGTTTGAGAATATAAAAAGGGCAGCGGATCATGTGGGCAGTCATATAGGTGTGATTCCTGACACGGCCATAGTTCTTGGGAGTGGGCTGGGACATATGGCTGATAAGATAGAGGATCCGGTTTTTATAGAATATGCAGATATACCGGGCTTTCCAAGATCCACGGTTCAGGGACACAGGGGACGTTTTGTATATGGCAGATTATCTGGCAGATATGTTCTCCTTATGCAGGGGCGTGTTCATTTCTATGAGGGCTATAGCATGGATCAGGTCGTAATGCCTATAAGACTAATAGGTATTCTTGGAATAAAGAATCTTATTCTAACCAATGCTTCAGGCGGAATATCTGATCAGCTGAATGCCGGAGACATAATGGTCATTGAAGATCACATTTCTTCTTTTGTGAGATCTCCACTCATATACAGCGATTATGCGAAGTTTGGTGTCAGATTTCCCGATATGACGCATGTGTATGATCTGGAAATCATAGAGAAACTGAAACAGAGTTACGATGAGCTTGGCATGATATATAAGTCAGGAGTCTATATCCAGGTTACGGGACCACAATACGAAACACCTGCGGAGATACGGATGTATCGAAGCCTCGGTGCAGATGCGGTGGGTATGAGTACCGTATGTGAGGCTATAACAGCTAGACATATGGGAATCCGTGTAGCTGGTCTGTCCTCGGTGTGCAATAAAGCAGCCGGACTTGGCGGTGAGTTGTCACACGAAGATATAATAAAAGCAGGAAATGCGGCAGCGGAGAAGATGCAGAGAATAATCTCATCTTTATTGCAGAAAATCACATAATTATTATTGGAGATATAGAAATGGATGTAATTCTTTATACAGACGGATCGGCAAGAGGAAACCCAAACGGTCCAGGTGGATACGGCGCAGTGCTTCAGTATGTTGATGCATCAGGTAAATTGCATGAAAGAGAATATAGTCAGGGATATATTAAGACGACGAATAACAGAATGGAGCTCATGGCCGCAATAGCTGGCCTTGAAGCGCTTATAAAGCCTTGCAATGTCAAGCTTTATTCTGATTCCCAGTACCTGTGCAATGCGTTCAACCAGCACTGGATAGAGGGCTGGATAAAGAAAGGTTGGAAGCGCGGCAAGAATGAACCGGTTAAGAACAGAGATCTGTGGGAGAGACTTCTTGTGGCAAAGAAGCCTCACAATGTTGAATTCCTATGGGTTAAGGGCCATGCTGGCAATCCGGGAAATGAGAGATGCGATATACTTGCGACTGCTGCCGCAGATGGCAGCGGAAAAATTGTTGATGAGGGACTTGTCGAGGAGTGATCGCTTTAAATCCATAAGCAATATTAAACACTGAGGTAATACATATGAATAAGACTGAATTCAGAAAACTTTTTGATGACAAGATACTTATACTTGATGGTGCTACTGGTACCAATCTCATGGATGCCGGAATGCCCCTAGGCGTATGTCCAGAACAGTGGATACTTGAACATAAGCAGATCATGATAGACCTTCAGACAGCATATCTGAATGCTGGTACTGATATCCTGTATGCACCTACATTTACATGTAACCGCATAAAACTCAATGAATATGGACTTGCGGACAATCTTGTGAGCATGAACAGTGAGCTTGTTAAGCTGTCACAGAAAGCGGTTGAAAACGCCGGACATGGACTTGTCGCAGGAGACATCACCATGACCGGTGAGATGCTCTACCCTATGGGCAAACTTCAGTTTGAAGAACTGGTAGATGTATACAAAGAGCAGATAAAGGTGCTCGATGAAAGTGGATGTGATCTCCTGGTAGTGGAGACAATGATGAGCCTTGCGGAGACGAGAGCAGCTGTCATAGCAGCAAATGAAGTGTCGAAGCTTCCTATTATAGCCAGTCTGACCTTCAATGAAGATGGGCGTACACTTTATGGAACTGATCCGGTTACAGCTGTAAACGTCCTTCAGAACCTTGGGGTTGCGGCGATAGGAGTAAACTGTTCTACTGGACCTGACAAGATGGTCGAGCTTGTGAAACAGATGAAAAGTATAGCGTTCATACCTGTATTTGCGAAGCCAAATGCCGGAATGCCGGAGCTTGTGGACGACAAGAGTGTATACAAAATGACACCGGAAGAGTTTGCTGCTGACATGAAACTTATAATAGAGGCAGGTGCCGGAATGGTCGGAGGCTGCTGTGGTACCAGACCGGATCACATTAAGGCACTTTCAGACATGGCCGCCACAGTGCCAGTTCCAAAGATAAGCAGTGAACATGTGAGATGTATATCGTCAGAGCGTTCATCCCTAGTCATAGATCTCGATGCGCCGTTTAAGGTAGTAGGTGAGAGGATAAATCCTACTGGCAAGAAGAAGCTGCAGGCAGAACTCAGGGAAGGTTCCCTTGAACTGGTTATGAACATGGCTGAGGAACAGGTTGAAAAGGGTGCATCTATCCTTGATATAAACGTAGGAATGAATGGGATCGATGAGAGGGAAATGATGCTGAAGGTTGTATATCAGGTATCCCAGGCTGTAAATCTCCCTCTGTGTCTCGACTCAAGTTCACCAGAGGTTATCGAGGCTGCTCTTAGGATTTATCCGGGAAGAGCGCTTGTTAATTCGGTATCTCTTGAAAAAGTAAAGATGGAAGAGATACTTCCACTGGTCAGAAAGTACGGCGCTATGTTTATTCTTCTTCCTTTGTCCGACAAAGGACTGCCGGAAAGTTCTCAGGAGAAGGAAGATATAATCAACACTGTTCTCGGCACGGCGTATGATCTGGGGTTTACAAAAAAGGATGTAGTTGTAGACGGCCTTGTTGCCACGATTGGGGCCCAGAAGGATGCAGCTGTCAACTGTCTGAGGACCATCAACTATTGCTACAGTAACGGTCTTGCAACTATATGCGGACTTTCGAATATATCATTTGGCCTTCCAGAGAGAATGTTTGTAAATACAGCATTCCTCACCATGGCCATAGAGCGAGGCCTTACAATGGCAATAGCTAATCCGTCACAAACGATGCTCATGAATGCTGCATACGCTTCAGATATGCTCCTTTTTAAGGAGGATAGTGATGTCCGCTACATTGAAAATGTAAAGGCTTTGGATATAGCAGCACCGGGGGCCGGGGCTTCAGGCGGCAAAGCCGGCGCAGATTTGGAGGGTAAAAGTCAGATATACATAGATGTCCTCAAGGGAAACAAGAGAACTATCCTTGATGATGTGAATGCTGTCCTTGCGAGCGGAGCAGACCCTCAGTCCATAATAGACGACGATCTTATCAGCGCAATAAATGAAGTTGGAAAACTTTTTGAGAAGAAGAAATATTTTCTGCCGCAGCTTATTTCAAGTGCAGAGACCATGGAGATGGCTATAGGAGTCATAAGTCCTCTTGTCTTAAAGGGCAAGGACAGCTCAAATATGCCTACAATAGTCGTTGCTACCGTTGAGGGCGATATTCATGACATAGGTAAGAATCTTGTTGTCCTTATGCTCAGAAACTATGGATTTAACGTGATCGATCTCGGTAAGGATGTTCCATGTGATGTGATAATACAGGCTGCAAAGGAGAATAATGCAAGTATCATAGGTCTCTCAGCTCTCATGACAACAACGATGGTGAAAATGAAAGACGTGGTAGAGGCAGTCAGAGAGAATGGTCTTGACAGCAAGGTTATCATAGGCGGTGCGGTTATAACAGAGAGTTACGCTGAGGAGATAGGCGCAGATGGATATTCAGAAGACGCCGCAGACTGTGTTGTCTTAGTTAAGGAACTGCTCGGAATAGAGTAAATATTCAGCACATTTTTGTGTAAACGTTATAAGTTTTGGCAGTATGAGCAAATCACATTAAATTTTGCCCTTTGCCAATCGGAAAAAAGAGAGAAAAATCGCGATAAAATGTGTGTTATAAATTGACATTGAAGAAATTTATAACTATAATAATTTAGAACATTTTAAAGAGACGAGTTGAAAGGTGGTACTTATAGATGGGTAATATTGTTTTGTCGCTGCTGGTTGACAACACATCAGGAGTTTTGAGCAGAGTGTCAGGACTGTTCAGTAGAAGAGGTTACAACATTGACAGTGTGACAGTAGGAGAGACTGAAAATCCTGCTTATTCCAGAATGACTGTTGCAGTGAGTGGCGATGAGGCGAGTCTCATCCAGATCAAAAAGCAACTCAACAAGCTTGAAGATGTGGTCAATATCGTTGAACTTGAGCCTGGTAAATCTGTGTGCAGAGAACTGGTGCTTGTCAAAGTGAAGGCATCACCGTCTGAGAGAAAAGACATCATTTCTGTTGCAGATATTTTCAGGGCGAATATTGTTGACGTTTCAAAGGAATCGGTTATTATAGAACTTACCGGAACAACGATTAAGTGCGAGGCATTCCTGAGACTGCTTGATGGTCATGAGATCGTGGAGCTTGTCAGAACAGGACTCACAGGACTTATCAGAGGATGAGTCATATAATAAAGTTTTTAATTATCCAAGTGGTAGTTAATATATAAGTCATTTTATACAAATTTAGGAGGATTAAGAAAATGGCAGAAGCAAAGATTTATTATCAGCAGGATTGTAATCTTTCATTACTTGATGGAAAGACAATAGCAATCATAGGATATGGTAGTCAGGGTCATGCACATGCCCTCAACGCTAAGGAGTCAGGATGCAATGTCATCATCGGTCTTTACGAAGGAAGCAAGTCATGGGCTAAGGCTGAGGCACAGGGATTTAAGGTATACACAGCTGCTGAGGCTGCAAAACAGGCTGATATAATTATGATTCTTATCAACGATGAGTTACAGGCAGATATGTACAAGAAGGATATCGAGCCAAACCTTGAGCCAGGCAACATGCTTATGTTCGCTCATGGTTTCAACATTCATTTCGGTTGTATCAAGCCACCAAAGGATGTTGATGTAACAATGATCGCACCAAAGGCACCTGGACACACAGTACGTTCAGAGTACCAGGCAGGAAAGGGTACACCTTGTCTTGTTGCTGTAGAGCAGGATGCTACAGGTAAGGCACTTGACATCGCACTTGCATATGCACTTGCAATCGGTGGAGCAAGAGCTGGTGTTCTTGAGACAACATTCAGAACAGAGACAGAGACAGACCTCTTCGGTGAGCAGGCAGTTCTTTGCGGTGGTGTTTGTGCGCTTATGCAGGCTGGTTTCGAGACACTCTGCGAGGCTGGTTACGACCCAAGAAACGCTTACTTCGAGTGTATCCATGAGATGAAGCTTATCGTAGATCTTATCTACCAGTCAGGTTTTGCAGGAATGAGATATTCAATCTCTAACACAGCTGAGTATGGCGACTATGTAACAGGTCCTAAGATCGTTACAGCTGAGACAAAGAAGGCTATGAAGCAGATACTTAAGGACATCCAGGATGGTACATTTGCTAAGGAGTTCCTCCTTGACATGTCACCAGCAGGTCGTCAGGTTCACTTCAAGGCTATGAGAAAGCTTGCTTCAGAGCATCCATCAGAGAAGGTTGGAGAGCAGATCAGAGCACTTTACAGCTGGAACAACGAGTCAGACAAGCTCATCAACAACTAATATTTGATAGAGTTTATCTCACCGAATTATATATAAAGGATTCCCCGGTTTTGACTATTTTATAGTTGAGACCGGGTTTCTTTTTTACTTTGTACAGGTTTTGTGGTAGTATATACAAGAGCGTGTGCGTATATCTTACTGCACATATTATATGTCAGGGTCTTAAGGTACCCGGGAGGTTTTACACATGGGAAAACAGCTTACGCAAAAGGATATAGAGAAGATAGAACAGGAGATAGAATACAGAAAGTGCGTTGTCAGAAAGGAGAAGCTTGAGGCTGTCAAGGAGGCCAGGGCTCAGGGTGATCTCAGTGAGAATTTTGAGTACTACGCTGCAAAGAAAGACAAGAATGCAAATGAGCGAAGAATAAGATATTTGGACAGACTTGTGAGAACAGCAGATATCATAGAGGATAACTCCTCGGATGATGAGGTTGGTATTGACAACACAGTTACTGTTTATTTTGAGGACGATGACGAGGAAGAGACATACCGGGTTGTGACAAGTGTCCGTGCTGATATTCTTGAGGGACTTGTGAGCAATGTTTCACCTATAGGAAAAGCCATTCTCGGACACAAGGTTGGAGACAGGGTACAGGTCGTTCCTGAGAGGGGAGATCCTTATTTTATAACCATAAGGAAGATAGAAAACACCCACGACGACGGATCATTTGAGATAAATTAAAATTGTTAAACGGCAGGGATAATATGAATTGTTTGGAAGCACAATCAAAGATCATGGCATTCATAGAGAATAAGCTGCCTGACGATGAGCTCAGGGAGTTTATTAAGCATGTCCGTTCCTGCAAAAACTGTTACGAGGAGCTTGACATATATTATACTCTTATCGTCGGAATGAAACAGCTTGATGAATCAGATAATATATCGACAGATTTCAAGAACGCTCTCGACAGACATCTCGATGAAGAAATGAACAGACTAACAACGGTAAAGAGGATTGCAAACTCGACCATAATGGTCGTCATCGTGCTTGTGGTCTCTGGACTTATATGGCTGTACAGCGGCGTGCTTGACAAGGTATACAATTACGAGCAGACATCCAAGCTGAGTGAACAGAGCGAGTATTATTATCAGGATTTCTTTGGTTCAAGACTGCTAAACGATGAAGAATATGATGTCAGCGATATAGATAAATATTATATAGAAATCAATACCACACAGGATGAAACAACAGATTTTATGAAACGTGTACACAAATATAATCTGAGCCATAAAGGAATGAACAGCTTATAAATTATTCAGTAACTTATTTTATAAATGGAGGACACACAAATGCCAGATCACAATAAGAAGATTTTGATAATAGATGGACACAGTATTTTGAACCGGGCTTTTTATGGACTCCCGGATCTGACAAACTATGAGGGACTCCACACCAACGCAGTCCTCGGATTTTTGAACATTATATTCAAGATCATAGATGAAGAACAGCCGACAAATATGTGTGTTGCATTTGATGTAAAACAACCTACATTTAGGCATCTTATGTACAAAGAGTATAAGGGTACAAGAAAACCTATGCCGGACGAACTAAGAGAGCAGGTGCCTCTTATCAAAGAAGTTCTTACTGCTATGAATATAACGATCATCGAAAAGGGTGGCTACGAAGCTGATGATATCATAGGGACGCTTTCAAGAATAGCAGACAAGGATGGCTACAAGGTCGTTATTGTGTCGGGAGACCGTGATCTCCTTCAGCTGGCAACTGATAACATTCTGGTAAGGATACCTAAGACGAAGGCTGGCGGCACCACTGTGGAGAATTATTATGCAGCTGACGTTCAGAAATTATACGGCGTTACGCCTGTACAGTTCATAGATATGAAAGGACTCATGGGTGATACATCCGACAATATACCAGGAGTTCCCGGAATAGGTGAAAAGACAGCAGGAAAGATCATTCAGGAGTGGAAATCGATAGACAATGCGTTGGAACATATAGATGAGATAAAACCGCCTAAGGCACAGAAGAACCTCAGAGAATTTGCAGATCAGGCAAAAATGTCAAGAGAACTTGCGACTATTAAGCTTGACTGTGTACTTGATTTCAACCTTGATGATACAGATCTTTTTGATATGTTTAATGACAAGTCTTACAATATAATGAAAAGACTTGAGTTCAAGAGTATGCTCAAACGATTCGATGCAAAGCCGGACGCCCAGGAATTGAAGCCTGAGATAACAGTGATAAATGAAAACAGTGCGCTGGATACTGTCCGCGATACTGTTATAGCTGCTGGAAAAGCCGGAATGTATGTTATATCAGACAGTGATATTCTTTATGGAATAGCAATAACCTGTGACGCGAGGACAGTGTATGTGATCAATTCCATGTCCGGTGTTTCATCAGATGCTATGTCTGACATTGTGAGAGATATAAAGACTTCCGGTACATCTATATGTATCGGTGATATTAAAAGTTGTCTGAACGATATGGATTTTTCAGAATGCGATACCAACGTATTGGATGTCGGAATTGCAGCGTATCTGTTAAACCCGCTTGAGAACTCCTATAATTACGATGATATTTCCAAGGAATACCTTGAGGTAATGCTCCCGTCGGAAAAGGAACTGACTGGTAAAGAGGAACTCAATGCATTTACATTTATAAGCGATAACTTTCTTGAGCTATTTGCATATAAGGCACTCGTTCCGCTCCTCGCAATGGATACCTTGATCGAAAAGCTTAAAGGGACAGGTATGTATGATCTGTATATGAACGTAGAACTTCCTACGGTCTACACTCTTCATGATATGGAAAAGCGAGGAGTCCGGGTAGACAGAACTGCTCTTGAGGAATACAGCCATAAGCTTGAATCCCGTATAAAGGAACTGCATGATTCTATCATAGAGTACGCTGGCAAGGATTTTAATATAAATTCACCAAAACAGCTCGGTCCTGTATTGTTTGAGGATATGGCTCTTCCGGGCGGAAAAAAGACTAAGACCGGCTACTCGACGAGTGCAGATGTGCTTGAAAAGATAAAGAATGTCCACCCTATAATAAATGATATCCTTGAATACAGACAGCTATCAAAGCTCAATTCAACCTATGCTATAGGACTTGGCAGCTTTATATCCTCAGATGGACGTATTCACGGAACGTTTAACCAGACGATAACCGCCACCGGAAGAATAAGCTCCACAGATCCAAATCTTCAGAACATTCCGATGCGTATGGAGCTTGGAAGACTTATCAGGAAAGCATTTATACCACAGGATGGCTTTGTGTTTGTCGATGCCGATTACTCACAGGTTGAACTGAGAGTACTTGCACATCTGTCTGATGACAGCGTCATGAAAAACGCTTTCCAGAATAATATAGACATCCATTCGACCACCGCTTCTGAGGTTTTTGGAGTTCCGATAGATGAGGTGACACCGCTGCAGAGAAGACACGCAAAGGCTGTCAATTTCGGAATCGTTTATGGAATAAGTGCATTCGGGTTATCTGAGGATCTTGGAATTTCAAGAAAAGAAGCTTCGGATTTCATTGAGAAGTACTATGACACATACAAAAGTATAAAGACGTATCTTGATGGACAGGTAAAATTTGCCAAGGAGAATGGATATGTGAAAACGATGTTCGGTAGAATAAGACCGATACCGGAGCTCAAATCATCCAACTTCATGCAGAGGAGTTTCGGAGAGAGAGTTGCTATGAATTCTCCTATACAGGGATCTGCGGCTGATATCATTAAGATCGCCATGCTTCATGTAAATATAAAGCTCAAGGAGCTTGGCTTGAAATCACGTCTTATACTTCAGATACACGATGAACTTCTCATAGAGACAGCGAAGGATGAAGTAGATACTGTAAGAAAGATACTTGTGGACGAGATGATGCATGCGGCTGATATGACGGTTCCTCTTGAAGTGGGCGTTGCATCCGGAAATAATTGGTACGAGGCAAAATAACATGAAAATAATCGGTATAACCGGAGGAATAGGCTCCGGAAAAACAGCGGTACTCAATATATTAAAAAGTGACTATGGCGCATTTGTCATGGAAGCGGATGTCCTTGCCCACTGTTTGATGAAGCCGGGACAGATGTCGTACAACGACATTGTTAATGCATTTGGACAAGACATTCTCATGGAAGATGGAGCAATAGATAGACAAAAACTGGGACAGGTAGTTTTTAATGACGAAGAAAAGCTAAAAATTCTCAATTCGATAACCCATCCAAACGTAAAAAAAGCCATTCTTTCATCTATAGAGGAAAAAGAAATTGCTGGATGTGACCTGTATGTTCTCGAAGCAGCACTCCTTATACAGGATGGATATTTGGATATATGCGATGAGATGTGGTTTGTATATGCGGATCTAGAAAAACGTATAGAAAGACTCTGCATGTACAGAGGCTTTACCCGCGAGCGGGCAGCAAAAGTCATCAGATCACAGGCACCTGATGAATATTACGAGATGAATTGTGCGAAAAAAATAGACAATTCAGGAGATATCGATGAATTGAAGAAACAGATAAGCATTGCAATGCAAATATAGTGTAATATTTTTTAGTTATAATCACGGATTGTACGGATAAAAAGACAATTTTTTTGGTGATTTCTATTGAGAATAATGAAACAATGCGTTAATATTTATTTATGTGTGTTTTCATTATTTTAAAGGGGGACATAAACATGAAGTTTATCGAACAGTTAAAAGAACGAGCTAAACAGAATAAGAAAAAGATCGTATTGCCTGAGACATCAGACATGAGAACCATCGAGGCAGCCGGCAAGGTATTGGCAGAAGGCATTGCGGACATTATTCTGGTAGGAGACAAGGAAGATATCATCAGCAGAGCAGGCGACATCGACCTGAGCAGAGCGTCATTTGTAGATCCAGAGAATTATGATAAATTTGACGAATATGTAGATGCTTTTGTTGAGATGAGAAGAAAGAAGGGCATGACACCGGCGAGAGCCAAGGAACTGCTTTTGACAAATCCGTTATATTTCGGATGTATGATGGTTAAGCAGGATGACGCAGACGGTATGGTTGCAGGAGCTATCAATGCATCCGCAGACGTACTTAGAGCTGCACTTCAGACACTCAAGACAGCACCTGGAACAAGAATTGTATCAGCATTCTTTCTAGTAGTTGTACCTGATTGCGAATATGGTGCAAATGGAGCATTTGTATTCTCCGATGCAGGATTAAACCAAAGTCCATCAGCATCAGAGCTGGCAGATATCGCAGAGCAGTCAGCAAAGTCATTTCAGCTTCTCGTACAGGAAGAGCCTGTTGTGGCTATGCTTTCACACTCAACAAAGGGCAGTGCAAAGCATCCTGACGTAGATAAGGTGATAGAGGCTACAGAGATCGTAAATGCAGAATTCCCTGATCTCTTGTGTGATGGCGAGCTTCAGTCTGATGCAGCACTTGTACCGGAGGTTGCTTCATCCAAGGCACCTGGAAGTAAGGTGGCAGGACATGCCAACGTTCTTGTATTTCCTGATTTGGATGCTGCAAATATCGGATATAAGCTTGTACAGAGACTTGCAAAGGCTGATGCCTACGGTCCTGTTACACAGGGTATCGCAAAGCCTGTTAACGACCTTTCAAGAGGCTGTGTAGCTGACGATATAGTAGGTGTTGTTGCAATTACTGCTATCCAGGCTCAGGCTCAGGAGGCAGGACTTATGAAGGTAACTCCTAAGGAGAGATAATAAAACTGTATGACGGTATACATACAACAAAAACGAGATGTGAGCGTATTGCATCTCGTTTTTTGTCTGTCTTTACCTGTTTGGGTATTGAAAAAATAATCCTTTCATATATACTAAAATGTAGGTTTAAATATAAAATAACAAGATATAAACAGGAGGTTTTAGAGATGAAGGTTCTCGTAATTAATTGTGGAAGTTCATCATTGAAATATCAGCTCATCGATTCTGACTCAGAAGCTGTTATTGCAAAAGGATTGTGTGAGAGGATCGGAATAGACGGCAAGCTCACACATCAGACGATTGGAAAAGATAAGTACGAAAAAGTCGTTGCTATACCTGAGCACAACACAGCTGTAAAATATGTGCTTGATGCACTTCTCGACAAGGAGAATGGTGCAATTGCATCACTTTCTGAGATCGATGCAGTGGGTCACAGAATCGTCCACGGTGGAGAAAAGTTTGCCAATTCAGTTGTCATAACAGATGATGTTATGGCTGCTATAGAGGAGTGCAATGACCTTGCACCACTTCACAATCCCGCAAACCTAATCGGAATCAGAGCATGTCAGGCACATATGCCAGGTGTTCCTATGGTTGCGGTGTTCGACACAGCATTCCACCAGACAATGCCGGACAAGGCATATACATATGCTATACCATATGAGTATTATGAGAAGTATAAGATAAGAAGATATGGTTTCCACGGTACAAGCCATAGCTTCGTATCGAAACGACTTGCTGAGCTTGTCGGCAAGGATATCAAAGATACCAAAATGATAATATGCCACCTTGGCAACGGGTCAAGTATAACGGCTGTAGATGGCGGAAAATCGGTTGATACATCGATGGGACTCACTCCGCTTGCAGGACTTCCTATGGGAACGAGAAGTGGTGATATAGATCCTGCAATTCTTGAGTTCATTGCCGGTAAAGAGGGCAAGTCAGTTCAGGAGATCACAACGATCCTCAACAAGGAATCTGGAGTGTCAGGCCTTTCAGGTGTCTCAAGTGACTTCAGAGATCTTGACAACGGAATGAAGAATGGAAATGACAGATGCAGACTTGCTCTTGATGTTTTCTGCTATAGCGTAAAGAAATATATCGGCGCTTACGCAGCGGCCATGGGCGGGCTTGACGCCATCGCCTTCACCGCTGGAATCGGTGAGAACAATTCCTACGTTAGAAAGATGTCGACCACAGGGCTTGGGTTCATGGGAATAGATATAGATGATGACAAAAATGCTGTGCGAGGTGAGGAGATAAAGATATCTACAGAAAACTCGCATATCCAGGTATGGGTCATCCCTACAAACGAGGAACTTGCCATAGCTCGTGAGACTGTGGAACTTGTTAACAGATAGAATTATCTGAATACGATAAGATACATGACGATAGTTGACGAAATTGTATAAATTTTTCGGTGAATTTTTTACAAAATTTTGTTGACAATGAATATACGCATATGTATAATAGCAGATGTGCGATTTTTAGGAGATATTATGTTAATTGATTTATCTGAGATTTTATCCACTGAAGGATTGACTAAAAGCGTTGAAGTACATGTAGGCTTTGATAGTTTCCAGTTTAAGGGAATGGATTACCGCATTGGTCAGGCGGATGATTTTCAGCTTGACCTTGTAAATGATGGTAAGAACAGAGTTAAGGTTTCAGGCAGTACAGATATTGTCATGGAGCTTGTGTGTGACAGATGCCTTGAGGAGTTCGAGAGAACTTTCCATATAGATATCGACACGGTTATTGATACTTCCGTTTTAGATTCTGATAAGGTAGATGAGATAGATGAGTTAAGCTATTTTGAAGACTGTAATATCGATATGGACGCACTGCTGAAAAAGGAACTGATGGGTTTAGTTCCAATACAGATTCTGTGCAAGGATGATTGCAAGGGACTCTGTAAGGTGTGTGGAACGAATCTGAATCATGGTACATGTAACTGTGATGATTTTGTTCCTGATCCAAGATTATCAGTTTTTAACGACATCTTAAAGAATTGAGGAGGTGTGAATAATGTCAATTTGTCCAAAGAATAAGAGCTCAAAGGCAAGAAGAGATAAGAGAAGAGCTAACTGGAAGATGTCTGCACCAGCATTAGTTAAGTGCAGCAAGTGTGGCGAGTTAATGGTTCCACACAGAGTTTGTAAGAACTGCGGTTCATACAACAAGAAAGAGATTATTTCAGTTGCTGAGTAAGCAAAAAATGCTATAGAATCAAGGGATTGAGCGACTTTCGCTCAATCTCATTCTATAGGATAGCCCGAATTTAACATAATTGATTTATTAATATGCAATTACTTGGTAATTTCAAGTATAATTTGATTTACAATTCCGAAATCCATATCTAATCCTGATTTTTCTATATACATTGTTATTATTCTAATAGTCAAGAAAAGGATATATACTCCGATAACTTTTTTCTATGCTTTGACAAACACGTATTCCTCTTTTTATGTACATCAATATATTCTTTTCCAGAATTTCTATAAAGAATTCGATATTATTTGCCGATGACTAGGTTATAAGTATTGAATAGATGGCATACTGAACTTATTAGAAAGCCATAATTATAAGATATTTGCCAGCCGAAACCTATCGGGCGCCAAAATCTTTTGAAGAATCAAATCCAGTTTTTGTTTCTTCAAAAGGAAAATACGTGATGTAAAAGCAATGAAGGGATAAAGCGATAAGAGATAATATCATTGAGAAAAGTAAAAGGAAAGTAAGTATTAAAAACAGCATAGCGTTATAAAATATGCAGTCAATCACCTTGAAATGAGAAGACGGTTATCTACTAAAGGGGAATTTTTATGGATTCAGAAAAATATCTGGCTGCTTTAGACAAAGTAGTAAAAAAGAGATTTCCATGCACTGCTTATCACATTGGTGGATATCAGGAAGCTGCTGTTTGTATACAATCTGATGATGTAGGATGGATGGTTTACAACGGGGAAAGAGGTAATCGATATGATAAGATTGAGTGTGACACTATTCTGAAGGCTTGTCTTGAGTTTATCAGAAAACTTACACACAACATTCAGGAGTACTTCCATGGAGGAAGAATTGATATTTATTATAACAGACGTTACATAATAAGAGGCTAACTGTTTTAAAATTATACAGTCTGAACATGGTATATGGAATTTTATTCTATGTACCATGTTTTTATTTTTGTTTTGGTAATCATTTGACTTTGACTTTATGGAAATATATAATGACTTTGTGTGTTTATGCCCTTTTTTAGATTTATTGTGCAGGGTATGACGCATCATATATAAATACGAAACAATTTGTTTGTGATAATTGATACACAAAAAGGAGAATCAGATATGGGAGACACAAGAATAGTTGTAGATGCTATGGGCGGAGATTATGCACCTGAATGGATAATCAGAGGTGCTGTTGAGGCTGTAAATGAAGGTGCAAAAGCTCATATAATACTTACCGGTAAGGAGGCTGTGATAAAGGGCGAACTTGCCAAGTATACATACGACACTTCCAAGATCGAGATAAAGAACTGCACAGAGGAAATAACCTGTCATGATGCACCAGTACAGGCTATCAGAAGCAAAAAGGACTCATCACTCACAGTTGGTATGAATATGGTTAAAAACGGTGAGGCTGATGCTATCGTATCAGCCGGAAGCTCAGGTGCTATACTTGCCGGAGGTCAGCTCATTGTAGGAAGATCAAAGGGTGTTAAGAGATCACCTCTTGCACCGCTCATCCCTACAACCAAGGGATATTCACTGCTCATAGACTGTGGCGCGAATGTTGATGCCAGACCAGAACATCTCGTTCAGTTTGCCAAGATGGGTACAGTATATATGGAGAATATCGAAAAGATTGAAAAGCCCCGCGTTGCGATAGTCAATATCGGTGATGAGGAGGAGAAGGGCAATGCCCTCGTAAAAGAGACATATCCACTTCTCAAAGAGTGCAAGGATATCAATTTCATAGGAAGCATAGAAGCCCGTGAGATACCTAACGGCGCAGCCGATGTCATCGTGTGTGAGGCATTTGTGGGTAATGTCATATTAAAGCTCTATGAGGGCCTTGCAAAGATGCTTCTCGGTGAGATCAAGAAGGCTGTTATGTCTTCATTTAAATCTAAGATAGGTGGAGCACTGATAAAGGGTTCACTCGGCGAACTCAAAGAAAGATTCAATGCCAAGACAAAGGGTGGAGCACCTCTCTTAGGTCTCAAAGGCCTGGTGGTAAAGATTCATGGTAACTCACACAACGAAGAGGTTAAGAGTGCTATATTCCAGTGTATAAGTTTCAGTGAGACCGGCGTAAATGCCAAGATTGCTGAAAAGATCAGTGAGGAACAGGCATAATGGCAGGCATGAATAGAAATTATGATGAACTTGAAAAAAAGATCGGATACCAGTTCAAAGATATAAATTTGCTTATCACAGCATTGACACATACATCATTTGCCAACGAACTCAAAGTAAATAAGACAGATTCCTATGAAAGATTGGAATTTCTGGGTGATGCAATTTTGGAATATATCGTGAGTGAATACCTTTTTCTAAAAAAGAAAGAGTACGAGGAGGGCAGACTCACAAAACTCAGGGCGAGCCTGGTATGTGAATTTACCCTCTCTCAGATATCTGAGAGTCTGGGCTACGGGGATTATGTCCGTCTCAGCAAGGGGGAGGAACTGACCGGAGGCAGAAAGAGAAAATCAATATTGTGTGATCTCTTTGAGTCGGTTCTTGGCGCCATGTACCTCGATGGGGGCATTGAACCTGCAAAGGAGTTTGTTCACAGATTTCTTCTCGATGACGTTGAGACAAAATCTCTCTTTTACGATGCAAAATCAACGCTTCAGGAATTCTGCCAGAAGCATGGCAGGCAGCTCAGCTATGAACTTATAGAGGAGCGAGGTCCGGAACACAGCAAGATATTTGTATCAGATGCGGTTATCAATGGCAAAGTCACAGCCAGAGGTGAGGGACCCAACAGAAAGACCTCTGAGCAGATGGCCGCATATAAGACATTGTTACAATTAAGAAAAAAGCAGGATTAACATATGTATTTAAAGAGTATAGAGGTAAATGGTTTCAAATCATTTGCCAATAAAATAGTATTTAAATTTAATCATGGCATCACATGTATTGTCGGTCCTAACGGTTCCGGCAAGAGTAATGTCGCCGATGCTGTCAGATGGGTTCTCGGTGAACAGAGTGCTAAAAGCCTTCGAGGCTCTAAGATGGAGGATGTCATTTTCTCCGGAACACAGCTCCGTAAGCCTCAGGGATCCGCATATGTTGCGATAACCCTTGACAACAGCGACCACAGTCTTCCTATAGATTACGGCGAAGTTACTGTTGCCAGAAGAGTATACAGGTCGGGAGAATCAGAGTATCTTATCAACGGAACCGTGAGCAGACTCAAGGATGTCTACTCCCTTTTCTTTGATACTGGTATAGGTAAGGAGGGATACTCGATCATCGGACAGGGTCAGATAGAGAAGATACTTAACGGTAAACCGGAGGAGCGCCGTGAGCTCTTTGACGAAGCGGCCGGTATCGTTAAATTCAAGAAGAACAAAGCGGCAACAGAGAAGGCTCTTGAAGCTGAGAGAGACAATCTGAGCCGAGTTAATGACATCTTAAAGGAACTTGAAAAGCAGGTCGGTCCCCTCAAGGAACAATCTGATACGGCAAGAAAATATCTTGCTTTCAAATCCGAACTGAAAAATCTTGATGTCAATGCATTTCTTCTTGAGATAGAAAAACTCAGAGCTGATCTAGAACGTGATCAGGCAAGACTTGAGATCGTAAATGATGACATTGAAGAAAATAGGAATCTCTACGAACAGACAAAGGAAGAGTACGAGCAGATTGAAAACACGATAGAGCAGCTCAATTCTGTTATTGATTCATCCAAAAACGAGATTCATGAGGGCAGACTTGCCAAGGAGCGCGCAGAGGGTGAGATAAATGTTATAAACCAGCAGATCATAACCCTCAAGATGAACGACAAGAATATCCATGAGCAGATTGATAGGATAAATGCTCAGATCGAAGCTGGAGAGCGTGAGCTTGCAGAGTACACTTCACAGAAGGACAATCTGGACGATTCAAGTTCGGATGTAGAAAACGAACTGCAGGAAGCTAGAAAGCAAAGCGAGAAAATGTCCAGATATATTGAGGAGTGCCAGCAGGAGATAGAGAACTGCAAAACTGACATAATCGAGTATGTCCATGAGAGCGGTACACTCCAGGCAAAGGTCGGCAGATATGACGCCATGCTGGAGAATATCAATTTCCGTAAGACACAGCTTAACCAGAGACTTCTGCAATCAAAGAGCGATGATGCTGGTGATAGAAAAGAGTTTGAGGATCTTTCGAACCAGCTTACAGAGCTTGAGGAGAGTGTAAAGTCTGTTCTTGCAGATCTCGACAATGCCACAGAGCAGTTGGAGGATAACCAGAGCAGAAATAAGACAAACAGAGAACTGATACATAACACAAACGAAAAGCTTTCCGCAACCAGATCCAAGATGGAGGCACTTCGAAATATTACAGAGCGTTACGACGGATACGGAAACAGCATAAGGCGTGTTATGGAGCAGAAACAGCACAATCCTGGAATAATAGGAGTTGTAGCTGATATAGTCACAGTTAAACAGCAATATGAGGTTGCAGTGGAGACCGCACTTGGTGGAAGCATACAGAACATTGTCACAGAGGATGACGCAACTGCAAAGAGAATGATCTCATATCTTAAGAGTAACAAACTGGGAAGGGCAACATTTCTCCCACTCAATACAATAACAGACAGAGGCTCCATAAGGAATGATGTTCTCAAAGAAAAAGGCGTTATAGGTGTTGCCTCAGACCTTGTGGATGTCGATCCTAAGTTTTCAATCCTTGCCAGGAATCTCCTTGGCAGGATAATAGTGGTTGACAATATAGATAATGCACTGGCAGTTGCCAGAAAGAATAATCAGTCATTAAGACTGGTTACCATCGAGGGTGAGCTTATCAATCCGGGCGGTTCACTTACCGGTGGAGCATTTAGAAATTCAAGCAACCTTCTCGGACGAAAGAGGGAGCTTGATGAACTCAAGGAACAGATAGAGCATCTCAAGGGAACGGCTGCAAGAGCTGCAAAGCTTGACGAGGAGCTGAAAGCATCAAGGGAACAGCTGAGACAGGATATTGATAAATATAACTCCGAGCTCCAGAAGGCTTATCTCATGAAGAACACCCTCACGATGAGTCTTAATCAGGTGAAGGAAAAGCTTGCTGAATCAGAGAAGATGACGGCATCAATAGAAAAAGAGATGTCTGAGCTCAACAATCAGATAGCTGAGATAAACAACAATAAAAACTCCCTTGCTGACAACAATAAAAAGCATGAGGCAATGAGGCTTGAGGCTGAGGCCAGGGTCGATGAACTAGAAAGCCATAGCCAGGAGAACAAAGATAAGCTCGCCGCTGCAAACGCAAAGGTATCCGAGCTTATGATAAAGTTCAACTCCATAAAGCAAAGGGATGACTTTATTGTCGAAAATATCCGAAGGATCAATATCGATCTTGAAAAGAACCGTGAGGAGCTTGAAAGCTTTACAAGCCGTGTCGAGACTTCGTTTGCCGAGATAACAGAACTTGAGAATAAGATAGAGTCGATAAGATCTGACATAGAATCGAGATCCGGCAGCATCACGGAGAACGAGGACAAGGTTGCTGAGTTTTCTGCCAAACGCGAGGAACTTCAGCAAAGTCACAAGGAATTCTTTGCAAAGCGTGAGGAGCTTTCCGAAAAGATCGCCGGACTTGAAAAGGATTCATACAAGCTCACATCGATAATCGAAAAGAGCAGTGAGAAATCCGATGAACTCAGCAGCTACATGTGGGAAGAATACGAGATAACCTACAGTGCAGCAAAAGAGCTCAGAGATGAAAAGCTGCCAGAGCTTCCGGCACTCAAGAAAGAAATAACAGCTGTCAAGGCAAAGATCAAGTCCCTCGGTGATGTCAATGTCAATGCCATTGACGATTACAAGGAGGTCTCTGAGAGATATGAATTCTTAAAGGGACAGCATGACGATATAGTGTGCGCCGAGACAAACCTTGTAAATATCATAGCCGAGCTTGAAAAAAACATGCAGCAGCAGTTTGCAGAGAAGTTTAAAGAGATACAGGTAATGTTTGACAAGGTATTCAAGGAACTTTTCGGCGGTGGCCGCGGCGCTCTTGAACTTGTGGATTCGGATGACCTTCTTGAGACAGGAATAAGGATTATCGCACAGCCGCCTGGAAAGAAACTCCAAAACATGATGCAGCTCTCAGGTGGAGAGAAATCACTCACAGCCATAGCTCTGCTATTTGCGATACAGAGTCTTAAGCCATCTCCATTCTGTCTTCTTGACGAGATAGAGGCTGCCCTGGATGATTCTAACGTAAGAAGATTTGCACAGTATCTGAACAGGCTTACAAAGGATACACAGTTCATAGTTATATCCCACAGAAAAGGTACTATGGAGGCTGCGGATATACTGTACGGTATAACGATGCAGGAGAAGGGAGTTTCAACTCTCGTATCTGTAAACCTGATAGAAAATGATCTTGACAAGTAAACAGATATAAAGATATTTACATTTTTATAATGAGACAGGAGGTATGGTATGTCAGAGGAAAATAAAGATATTCTGAACAAGAATGAGAAGAAAGAGAAAAAAGGCTTCTTTGCAAGACTCAAGGAAGGACTTGCAAAGACTAGAAACAATATCGTGGAGAGCTTTGCTGATGTATTTGGTGCTTCCCACATAGATGATGATTTCTATGAGAACCTTGAGGAGACCTTCATAATGGCCGACATGGGATATGAGACCACCGAGAAAGTAATCGAAGATCTCAAACAGAGAGTTGAGGATTCCCACATCAAGGAGCCTGCAGCCTGCAAGGAACTAGTGATAAACATAATCAGAGACCAGATGTCAGTTGACGAGTCAGCATATGACTTTGAGAATAAAAAGACTGTTGTTCTCGTCATCGGCGTAAACGGAGTTGGAAAGACGACCACTATAGGAAAGCTCGCTGCGCAGTACAGACAGAGGGGTAAGAGAGTCCTCATGGCGGCAGCAGATACATTCAGAGCTGCAGCGATCGATCAGCTTAAGACATGGGCAGACAGAGCACAGGTAGATATAATATCACACAATGAGGGCGCGGATCCTGCTGCTGTAGTATATGATGCTGTAGCTGCGGCAAAGGCAAGAAATACCGATATATTGCTTGTTGATACAGCGGGAAGACTTCACAACAAGAAAAATCTCATGGATGAGCTTGCAAAGATGAGAAGGATAATCACACGCGATTATCCGGAGGCAAATGTTGAGGCGCTCATTGTACTTGATGGAACAACCGGTCAGAATGCACTTGAGCAGGCAAGACAGTTCAGTAACGTAACAGAGCTTGACGGTATAGTCATAACAAAGCTTGACGGAACAGCAAAGGGTGGTATTGCCATAGCTATTCAGTCAGAACTTGATGTTCCTGTAAAATTCATAGGTGTAGGAGAGAAGATAGGAGATCTCCAGAGATTTGATCCACAGGCGTATGTAAATGCATTGTTTGCTGACTTTGACGAGGATCGTTCAGAGATAGATATGTTGATTGATGAGGACGAGTAATATCTCTGAACAACACATGTATTTCTGATTATAATATCAAATTTAACTTAACTTATAACTTTGAATAACATATAAGGAGACTTTTGGAAAATGGCAGAAGAGAAGACAACTGACAAACTGACACTTGCTAAATTTGAGGAGGCCTATGAACTCGTTCAGAAGGTGGTTCTTCCCACAAAGCTTATATACAGTGACTACTTCAGCGGATTAACAGGAAACAAGGTCTATTTTAAGCCTGAAAATCTGCAGAAAACCGGGGCATACAAGATTAGAGGAGCCTACTACAAGATCAGCACTCTCACTGATGAGGAGAGACAGAAGGGACTTATAACAGCATCGGCCGGAAACCATGCCCAGGGTGTTGCATACGCCGCTAAGGCATATGGAGTAAAGGCAACAATTGTCATGCCTTCATCAACACCGCTTATCAAGGTGAATAGGACAAAGGCATATGGAGCAGAGGTTATATTATACGGAGATGTATACGATGAGTCATGCGCATATGCACTGGAGCTTGCTGAGGATAAGGGATATACGTTTATCCATCCTTTTGATGATCTCGATGTTGCCACAGGTCAGGGATCAGTTGCAATGGAGATTATAAAAGAGCTTCCGTTTGTCGACTACATACTCGTTCCTATCGGAGGAGGTGGTCTGGCAACAGGCGTTTCAACTCTTGCTAAGATGATGAATCCTAACATAAAGGTTATAGGTGTTGAGCCTGCAGGTGCAAACTGTATGCAGGTATCACTTAAAAATAAGAAAGTGACAACACTTCCTTATGTGGATACTATTGCAGATGGTACCGCAGTAAAGACTCCGGGAAGCAAGATATTCCCTTATATACAGAAGAATATTGATGACATCATCACCGTTGAGGATAATGAACTCATCGTGTCTTTCCTTGATATGCTTGAAAATCACAAGCTTCTAGTGGAGAACTCAGGACTTCTTACAGTTGCAGCTCTCAAGCATCTTGATGTCAAAGGTGCAAAAGTTGTAAGTATTTTGTCAGGTGGCAACATGGACATGATCACATTTGCATCACTGGTACAGCACGGACTTATAGCCAGAAGCAGAATATTCACAGTGTCTACACTTCTTCCGGATAAGCCTGGCGCATTGATGAATATTTCAAAGGTCATAGCCGATCTTCAGGGAAATGTCATCAAGCTCGAGCATAACCAGTTCGTCTCGATCAACAGAAACTCAGCAGTTGAGCTTGTCATAACCATGGAAGCATTTGGACCTGAACACAAGCAGCTTATCATCAATACACTTGCCGATAAGGGTTACAAGCCAAAGGAAGTAATGACAAAAGGAATATACAATTAACCTTGGATAACAATAAGATCACAATAACAGTAAACAATAATAGATTCATTGAGTGCGGGCAGGGGGACAACCTCTTCTCCGTTCTCAGCAGGGCAGGGTATGTATTCAGCGGAAATTGTGGAAAGCGAGGTACCTGCCAGCGGTGTCTTGTTGATATAGCGGGTGAAGGTTCTGTAAAAAGCTGCGCATATACGGTGACACGAGATATTGCGGTGACTATCAGTGATGATAACACGTCCATACTCACCTCATATGCCCAAGGATATGATCAGTTTAGTGGCATATCTAAAATGGCAGACACGACTTTAACGGATATCGGAAAGAGTTCTGCCAAGATGCAGAATCGGAAGCTTGGAGCAGCTATAGACCTTGGAACGACCACCATAGCAATGGAACTGGTTGACATGTCAACAGGGATTGCTATAGACAGACGCGGATTCATGAATCCTCAGATAAAGTACGGAAGTGATGTCATATCAAGGATCGGAGTGGGATCAACTGAGGCTGGTCTGACCGATCTCAGAAAAGCTGTGACGCATAAGCTTGCGTCCGAGCTTTATGATATGGTTGCTGAAACAGAAGGCATATCACATGTTGTCGTATCTGGTAACACCACCATGAATGCGATTCTTGAAGGATATACTCTCGACAATCTTGGACATTCACCATTTGTCATTAGAAATGCTGATGCTGAAACTATACCTGGCAATGTTTTCTTTGATGGAATGTTGTATGAAGACTCCGCATACACTGATACATTTGCTGACATGAGTATCACATGCCTGCCAAACCTGAGTGCTTTTGTCGGCGCTGACGCGCTGTGTGGAGCGTTGGTTTGTGACATAGACAGATCAGACACATATCAGCTTTTTGCGGATCTTGGAACAAACGGAGAATTGATTCTGGCAAAACAAGGAATCGGATATGCGACATCATGTGCCTGCGGTCCGGCATTTGAGGGAATGTTAAAAAGAGGAACCTCTGCGCCGACAACAGCCTTTGATCTGCTTTACAGGCTCAACACACTGCACATCGTAAGTGATGACGGTGTGCTTGCAGACCAGTATCTGGAAAATGGATACAGACTTGCAGGCGGAATCGTTGTCGATATGGATATGATACGAAGCTTTCTGCTTGCAAAGGCGGCTATATGTGCAGGTATTGAATCGCTTATGGATATTGCGGGTATATGTGATAGAGACATCTCAAAAGTCTATCTTGCCGGCGGTTTTGGCTGCAGTCTGAGGATATCCAGCGCTGTAAGTCTCGGCCTCTTTCCTGAAAGTTTTCGGGAAAAATCGGAATTTTCTGGAAACACATCACTGTACGGGGCACATAAGTGCTTGATTGATGAGTCTTTTATTGATAGAATATATGAGTTTAAAGGAACTCTGACTGCTGTTAATCTGGGTGAATTTGATGGATTTGACAGAAGATATTACAGCCATATGAATCTGAGACCATGGAGTTCTGATAACAGTAAATAACATACAATACACAGATAAGAAGAACACGATATGAAATTACTAAGCATAGCAAGTGGCAGCAGTGGAAACTGCTATTACGTTGGAAATGACAATACACACCTTCTAGTGGATGCAGGTATAAGCTGCAAGAGAGTGGAGACAGCTCTGAAAGATGAAGGGTTAAAGCCATCCGAGCTAAATGGGATTCTTGTGACACATGAACATATAGACCATGTAAAGGGAATCGGCGTTCTGGCAAGAAAACATGGTGTGCCTATATACGCCACAGCAGGGACCATCATGGAGATGAAGAACATGTCATCTCTTGGAAGTATTGATGAAGGTCTTTTCCATGAGATACGCCCAGATGAAAAGATCTTGATAAACGATATAATTGTAGATCCTTCATCCATATGGCATGATGCCACAGATCCGGTGTGTTACAGCCTGTACGGAGATGGAAAAAAGATATCTATCGCAACAGATATGGGGAATTTCAACGATTACATAGTAGATAAACTTGACAACTCGGATATAATGGTAGTTGAAGCCAATCATGATGTGAGAATGCTCGAGGCGGGATCTTACCCATATTATCTCAAAAGACGTATTCTCGGCAATTACGGGCATCTGTCAAACGAGCTCTCAGGCCAGCTTATATACAGACTTCTCAACGATCACGTAAAGGGGATTTTGCTTGGACATCTGAGCAAGGAGAACAACTTTGAAGAACTGGCATACGAGACAGTCAAGCTGGAACTTGCCGACAACTCATTTGCAAGCGATGTAAGGGAATTTGGTCTGGCAGTTGCCAGAAGGGATGTGCCGATGGCTGCTATAGAAGCCTGATCTTAATATATTGATCAGAAAGCCTGAACGGTTTTTAAGGAGTAAAAAAGATGAGTCTGCTGAGACAGATATCATCATCAACAAGGAGGATAAATGAAATGAAGAAGAGAATCATAACTGTAGTAGGTAAGGACAGCGTGGGAATCACAGCTAAGGTATGTGTATATCTGGCAAACAACCAGATCAATATACTTGACATATCACAGACTATAGTTGCAGGGTATTTCAACATGATGATGGTGGTTGACACTCAGGAGTCATCAAAATCAACAGAGCTCATCGCTTCAGAGCTCGGTCAGATCGGAGACGAGATCGGAGTTCAGATAAAGGTACAGCACGAGAAGATATTTGAGACAATGCACAGAATTTAATAATACACAGTCAGACGACGGAAAAGAGGAAATACATGATTAGCATAAATGAAGTAATTGAGACCAATAAGATGATCTCAGACATGAATTTGGATGTTCGTACCATCACAATGGGTATCAGTCTTCTAGATTGTGTAGGCGCAGATGTAGACGATACATGCACAAAGATTTATAACAAGATAACAACATATGCCAAGGATCTTGTGTCAACAGGTCAGGAGATATCAAGAAGATATGGCATTCCAATAGTAAATAAGCGAGTTTCTGTAACACCTATTGCGCTTGTGGGCGGTTCAGTCTGCAAGACAAGCGAGGATTTCGTCAAGATAGCAAAGGCTCTCGATAAGGCAGCAGATACTATAGGAGTAAACTTTATCGGCGGATATTCTGCACTTGTAAACAAGGGCATGACTCCTGCAGATGAGCTTCTCATCCGTTCAATCCCAGAGGCTCTCTCAACAACAGGAAAGGTCTGCAGTTCAATCAATGTCGGTTCAACAAAGACTGGTATTGATATGGATGCGGTAAAGCTTCTCGGAGAGATGATCAAGCACACAGCTGAACTCACAAAGGATGAGGACTCTATCGGATGTGCAAAGCTCGTTGTATTCTGCAATGCACCTGATGACAATCCTTTCATGGCCGGAGCATTCCACGGCGTTACAGAGGGAGATTGCGTAATAAATGTCGGTGTCAGTGGTCCTGGCGTCGTAAAGAAAGCTCTTGAGAAGGTGAGAGGAGAGAACTTTGAGATCCTTTGTGAGACTATCAAGAAGACAGCTTTTAAGGTTACAAGAGTTGGACAGCTTGTTGCCAAGGAGGCATCTAAGATGCTTGGCGTGCCATTTGGTATCGTAGACCTGTCACTTGCACCTACACCTGCCATTGGCGATAGCGTTGGTGAGATACTTGAGGAGATTGGTCTTGAGTATGCGGGAGCACCTGGAACAACAGCAGCGCTTGCACTGCTCAACGATCAGGTAAAGAAGGGCGGAGTCATGGCTTCATCATATGTGGGCGGACTCTCAGGAGCATTTATACCTGTATCAGAGGATCAGAGAATGATCGATGCCGTTTCAGCAGGTGCCCTTACACTTGAGAAGCTTGAGGCTATGACCTGTGTATGTTCTGTAGGTCTTGATATGATTGCAATCCCGGGTGACACATCACCGGCAACTATCTCAGGAATCATAGCGGACGAGATGGCTCTTGGTATGATAAACCAGAAGACTACAGCTGTCAGACTTATCCCTGTCATCGGAAAGGGGCTTGGGGATCAGGCTGAGTTTGGAGGACTTCTCGGATATGCACCTATCATGCCTGTAAACAGCTTTGCATGTGATAAGTTCGTCAACAGAGGTGGACGTATCCCTGCACCTATTCACAGCTTCAAGAACTAATTCTGATCGTGTATGGATATCGCGTATATGGATTATGGATATTTCATACGCATATCGATATAATAGATATAAACAGTGGATGCGCACGGAACTTCCGTATTTCGTGCGCATCTCTTTTGCTGTAATTGAATAAAAAGAAAAAATATTTAAGGAATTTATATATGAGAAAATTAGCGTTATCGGATGAGATACTGATGAAAGTTGAAAAACCCGCAAGATATATAGGTGGCGAATACAACAGTGTGATCAAGGAGAAGGACAAGATAGATGTTCGTTTCTGCATGTGTTTTCCCGATGTATATGAGATAGGAATGTCCCATCTTGGAATACAGATACTGTATGACATGTTCAACAGAAGGGAAGATACATGGTGTGAGAGAGTATACTCGCCATGGCCGGATCTTGATGCTGAGATGAGAAAACATGCCATACCACTTTTTGCATTAGAATCACAGGATCCTATAAAAGACTTTGATTTTCTGGGTATAACCCTTCAATATGAGATGTGTTACACGAATATTCTTCAGGTGCTCGATCTATCAGGTATTCCTCTGCGCACCAAGGACCGTAAGAAAGGGGACACACTTGTAATCGGTGGAGGCCCTTGCTCATATAATCCAGAACCTATTGCAGACTTTTTCGATATATTCTACATGGGTGAAGGTGAAGTATCGTATGATGAGTTGCTAGAACTTTACAAAGTCTATAAGCACTCCGACATGACAAGGCAAGAATTTCTCATAAAAGTGTCAAACATTCCGGGACTTTATGTGCCAGAGCTCTATGAGGTGACTTATCATGAAGATGGAACGATAGCCTCTTTTGGCCCGAAATTTGATGGTGTCCCGGCAACAGTTACAAAGACAGTGGTTATGGATCACAGCAAGGTGACGTATCCAGAAAAACCGGTCGTGTCATTTATGAAGCTCACCCAGGACAGAGTCGTGTTGGAGATCATGCGAGGCTGCATAAGAGGCTGTCGTTTTTGCCAGGCGGGAATGATATACAGACCGACAAGGCCTAAGAATGTAGATATGCTAAAGGGCTATGCTGAGAAGATGTTGGCAAGTACCGGACATGAGGAGATCACTTTCAGCAGTCTGTCATCCAGTGATTATGAAGATCTCCCTGAACTTACCGACTGCCTGATTGAGAAGATGGACAATGAGCACGTAAATATCTCGCTACCATCTCTGCGTATAGATGCTTTCTCACTTGATGTTATGAGCAAAATCCAGGATGTCAAGAAGAGTTCCCTCACATTTGCACCGGAGGCAGGAACGCAGAGACTCAGAAATGTCATAAATAAGGGGCTCACCAAGGAGGACATCATGAATGGTGCCCTGAAGGCATTCAAGGGCGGCTGGGACAAGGTAAAGCTTTACTTCATGATGGGACTTCCTACGGAGACTTATGACGATATTGCAGGAATCGCAGACCTGTCGGAGGAGATCACAGAACTGTTTTTCGCAAATATTCCGAGGGAAGAGCGAAATGGCAGAGTGATGGTCACAGCTTCTGCATCATATTTCGTGCCAAAGCCTTTTACACCATTCCAGTGGGCACCGATGATAAGACCTGAGGAATTTGTCAAGAGAGCTTACTTTGTGAAGGATAGATTTCGCGAGGAGAAGAACCATAAGAGCCTTAAATTCCAATACCATGAGGCAGACATAACAATACTAGAAGGACTTCTTGCAAGGGGCGATAGAAAACTCTGCGACGTCATATATGATGTCTACAGATCAGGACAGATATATGACGCATGGACAGAGTTCTTTAAAAAAGAAAACTGGGACAATTCCATGGCTAAGCACGGTCTTGACATTGATTTTTACACATACAGGGACAGAAATGTTGACGAGATCCTTCCGTGGGATTTCATAGATATAGGAGTTACAAGGGGATTCCTTGAGAGAGAGTGGGAGAATGCCCAGAATGAAAAGGTGACTCCTAACTGTAGACAGCAGTGCTCAGGATGTGGTGCGGCAAGATTTGGAGGAGGTGTGTGCTTTGAAAATAAGAATTAAATACTCCAAGCTTGGCAATCTGAAATTCATAGGTCATCTTGATGTTATGAGATATTTTCAGAAAGAGATAAGGAGGGCAGGTCTTGATGTAAGCTATTCAAAGGGATATTCCCCTCACCAGATAATCTCATTTGCAGCTCCTCTTGCCATGGGAATAACATCTGACGGGGAATACTTTGACGGTGAGTTTGAATCAGTCTCAACATCAAAGGCTATGGTCGATGCCCTGAATGCCGTCTCTGTCGATGAGATGCATGTAACAGAGTGCGTCCTTCTTCCTGATGATGCAAAAAATTCCATGTCAGTAGTGTCTGCATCGGATTATGTGATCACATTTGAGGAAAAATGTTCCACTGAAGAAAAATCCAAATTGCTTGGCAGTGTGATGGATTTCATGGTGCAAAAAGAGATCGTGATACTCAAAAAGACCAAGAAAAGCGAACGTGAGGAGAATATTAAACCGGGAATCATGAAATGTGAACTTAGAGGTGACTCCATGTACATGCTTCTCTCGACAGGAAGCGAATACAATCTGAAGCCGGAGCTTGTCATGCAGGCACTCTATTCGTTTTCAGGCATTGAACATAACCAGTTTCATTACCATATACACAGGCTTGAAACATATATGGATTCCCCTAAGGGCGGTATCATGCCACTTTATCAGGCTGGAACATCATTTTGATGCTGCCTAATATGCAGCAATTCGACACACAGATCACATTTCAAATACATTTTACTTATTTGAAATTCAAAAAGTAATATATTAAATATCAAGGAAATAAAAATGAGAAAACTTGTTGTCACACACTATGAAAATAAAATACTTCAGGCAACCATTCACGATGGAAAAGTCACAGACCTGAATCTGTCTGAAAATGATACTGTTCTCGGCAACATATATGTGGGAAAGGTTGCGAATATAGTAGACAATATAAATGCGTGTTTTATCGACTACGGAGATAAACTGCCATGCTATTACAGCCTTGATGACAATGACATCATATATGCCGATGGGAAAGAACACACCAAGCTCAGGATCGGCGATGATGTGGTCGTACAGATCAGCAGGGATGCTGTCAAGACAAAGAATCCTGTCGGATCCTCCGAGCTTACCATCAGGGGCGAATATTCTGTAGTTCATACCGGAAACCAGATTGGAATATCAGGCAAGATAAGTAGCAGAAAACTCCGGGATGATCTAAAAAAACTGGCAAAGGAAACTCTTCCGGACAATATGGGTTGTATTATCAGGACAAACGCGGCAGGTGCAGAACACGACGTCATAAAAAAGGAGTTAAATGATCTTGCCGGCAGACTTGAACAGATATTAAAGGCGGCGACTACAAGAAAGTGTTTCTCATGTCTGTTCAGGAATCCACCTGAATATATAGAAAACATTACTCTTATCGGAAGCCAAAAGATAGATGAGTTTGTGACCGATGATCTGGATATATTCAATGTATTTAATGAATACTCCGGCAAAAAAGGTCTTTGTGATATAAATGCAGTTCTGTATTCCAATGATAATTGCCCACTTTCGGCAATATATAACCTGAAAAAAGAAGTCGAGGGTGCACTTAAAGAGAGAGTATGGCTCAAATCGGGGGCTTATCTCATAATCCAGCAGACAGAGGCCATGGTGGTTGTGGATGTCAACACAGGTAAATCTGTTTCAGGAAAGGATATGTCACAGCATATCCTGAAGGTCAATACTGAGGCGGCGGTTGAGACGTGTAGACAGCTAAGACTCAGAAATCTGTCCGGAATCATAGTCATAGACTTTATCAACATGAAAAATCCTGATGACATATACAAGATTCGCGATGTACTCATAAAAGAGTTGGCAGATGATCCGGTTCCAGCAAAGTATGTCGATATAACAAAACTAGGCCTCATCGAGCTTACAAGAAAGAAACTTAAGAGACCGCTCCATGAAATGCTTATTTAAAGATGTTTATCTTAGTAAAAAATATTGTAAAAATATATCTGAAAATTATTGACAAATAACCACCTTGATGGTAGATTATATGAGTATGCCGCACAGTTAGGTATAAGTGTGTTAACAGACACCACCAAAACTGGCGAGTTTGATTAAGGAGGTATTAACCATGTACGCAATTATAGCAACAGGCGGTAAGCAGTACAAGGTAGCTGAAGGAGACGTAATCAAGGTTGAGAAGCTCGCAGCAGAGGCTGGAAGCGAAGTAACATTTGATGATGTTATCTTAGTAAGCACTGATTCAGACGTTAAGTGTGGAGATGCAGTTGCTAATGCATCTGTAACAGCATCAGTAGTTGGTGAAGGCAAGTCTAAGAAAGTTATTGTTTACAAGTACAAGAGAAAGACTGGCTATCACAAGAAGAATGGTCACAGACAGTCATATACTAAGGTTGAGATCAAGAAGATCAACGCTTAATTATTGATTGTATCGATTATAAGACATGATTGATGTAGTTATTTATCAGAACAGCAATTCGGATTATATAGGATTTAAGACGAATGGACATGCCGGTTATGATGATCCAGGACATGATATCGTATGCAGTGCAGTGTCTGCTATTGCGATAACTATTTTGAACTCTATTGAAGAACTTTCAGATGTGAGTTTCACACTAGATTGCGATCAGGAGAGTGGCAATATGGATTTCATGTTCAAGGAGTCACCTGATATCAAAGCACAGACTCTGATACAGGCATTTGTCATCGGTATATCTGGAATTGAGGAATCCTATGGCGATTATATTTGTATGACCTTTAAGGAGGTGTAATTGACATGATGAAGATGGAACTTCAGTTTTTCGCTCATAAGAAAGGTGTAGGTTCTACAAAGAACGGCAGAGACTCAGAGTCCAAGAGACTTGGTGCTAAGAGAGCTGACGGTCAGTTCGTAAAGGCTGGTAACATCCTTTACAGACAGCGTGGAACAAAGATTCACCCAGGTCTTAACGTTGGTATCGGCGGAGATGACACACTGTTTGCTACAGCTGATGGTATCGTTAGATTTGAGAGAAAGGGTAGAGACAAGAAGCAGGTTTCTATCTATCCAGTAGTTAACGAGTAATATTGGATATATATAAGTAATACTATCAAGAGACTGGAGTAATTTTTATTATTCCAGTCTTTTTTTACAGACAAAAGTGCAGATATAGGGTATACTATGAAATAGTGTGCAGATATGTATCTGTAGAACTTGACACAGACAATTAAGACATTAAATTAAGATATTGAATTAAGACACTGAATATTCGGTAGAGAATATCTGACACAGAAAGGCGGTATTGTATGTTTGCCGATAGAGCCAGAATATATGTGAGATCAGGTAAGGGCGGTGACGGACACGTTTCATTTCGAAGAGAAAAATACGTGCCAAACGGCGGTCCTGACGGCGGAGATGGGGGCAATGGCGGAGACGTCATATTTGTTGTCGACGAGGGAATGAATACTCTTACTAATTATAGACACGTAACAAAATACAGAGCCGGAGACGGCGAAGAGGGTGGCAAGAAGAACTGCCACGGCAGCAATGGTGCCGACATAGTACTCAAGGTTCCACCTGGAACTGTTGTAAAGGATTCCGAGACAGGGAAAGTCATACTTGATATGGCATATAAGAAAGAACCTGTAGTATTCTTGAAGGGAGGCCGTGGCGGACGTGGAAACAGAACGTACGTTACATCCACTATGCAGGCTCCAAAATATGCACAGCCGGGACAGCCTGCAAAGGAACTCACGGTCGATCTGGAACTTAAGTGTATCGCGGATGTAGGCCTTGTTGGATATCCAAGTGTTGGAAAGTCAACATTTCTTGCCAGAGTGACAAATGCGCGTCCGAAGATTGCAGCGTACCACTTTACAACACTTGTTCCAAATCTTGGTGTTGTAGACCTCGGTGACAAGAACGGATTTGTCATAGCTGATATTCCAGGAATCATAGAGGGCGCCTCGGAGGGAACAGGTCTTGGCCTGCAGTTTCTCAGACATATTGAGAGAACAAAAGTTATAATTCATATCGTTGATGCAGCCTCAGTTGACGGCAGAGATCCTATCAACGACATACATGTCATCAATGAGGAGCTCAAGAAATACAACAAAGACATAGAGAACAGACCACAGGTCATAGCTGCAAATAAAGTCGATCTGCTCGATGATATTGGATATGAGACAGTTATAGAGATGCTGAAGGAGGAATTTCCCGAGGATCAGGGATATAAGATATTCCCTATATCTGCAGTGTCAGGAAAGGGCATAAATGAACTCCTGTGGTATGTCAACGACCTTGTCAAAGCATCTCCTAGAGAGATCATTGAATTTGAGCCTGAGATAGATCTGTCCATGCAGGATGATCCAGAGCTTCCATTTGAGGTCAGAAAGTCAGACGAAGAGGAAGGCGTATACATCGTTGAGGGTCCTCGTATCGAGAAGATGCTCGGTTACACCAACCTTGAATCAGAGAAGGGATTTGACTTCTTCCAGAAGTTCCTCAGAGACAATGGAATTCTCACACAGCTTGAGGCACTTGGCTGCGTAGATGGAGATACAGTCAGAATGTATTTCCTTGAGTTTGATTATTATAAGTAAAATAAGTAAAGGAGATGGCTGCTTTCGTGGCAGTCAGATATGATAAATGAACAGCAAACAGAGAGCATATTTAAAAGGGCTGGCACAGACTACTCAGCCTATACTCAACATAGGAAAGTCATCACTCACACCTGAATTTACAGCATCGGTTGCTGAGGCACTTGAAGCTAGAGAGCTTGTCAAGATCTCAGTTTTAAAGAATTGTCTCGATGATCCGAAAGAGATCGCATCTATGCTCAGTGAGAGAACGCACTCAGAAGTCGTACAGGTCATCGGCAGAAAGATCGTTCTGTACAAAGAATCAAAGGAACGCAAGAGGATTGAGCTTCCTTAAGCTTATTCATAAGATATCGATTATATTGCAGCATTTTGCATTATATTTGAAACTAATAGGAGAGTTTTTATGGATACACGGTTTTCTAAGCGCATCGGTATACTTGGGGGGACTTTTAACCCGATACACTACGGTCACATTGAACTTGGAATACAGGCTCTGTCCCAGTTTGATCTGGATAAAGTTCTCGTGATGCCAAACAATAAACCGGCATATAAGGATGTGACATCTGAGATAGCTGCAAGTCATCGTATAGAAATGATAAAGCTTGCAATATCAGATATTCCGGGACTTGAGTATTCTGATTTTGAAATTAGCCGTCCAGGGATCACATATACTTCAGATACCCTTGAATCCCTACATTCATTATATCCTGATGTTCACTGGTATTTTATAATGGGCGGTGACTCGGTAATGTATTTCGATAAGTGGTTCAGACCGGATGTGATAGCTCGTCTGGCAACCCTTATCATCACCACAAGAAGCGACACGCCAGCAGAGTCTGTTGCCGGCAAGATAGCAGATCTCAGATCTATGTATCCATATGCTGATATACGAACTGAGACAATACATGAGTATGACGTATCCTCAAGTCAGATAAGGGCAAATGTGAAAACAGGGCTCCCTATTGACGATGACGTGCCTGCTACAGTGAAGGATTATATACTTCAGAATCATTTATACGAAACAGGAGAGAGAACATGAACAGACCTGAGATGAGGGAAAGACTTCAGAATAAACTTACAAAAAAAAGATTTGAACACTCTCTTGGTGTAGAGTATGTATCAGGTTGCCTGGCTATGGTTCATGGTGCCGATGTCGAAAGAGCACTGACCGCAGGACTTCTTCACGATTGCGCCAAGTGTCTGTCAGCGGAGGATAAGCTCGCCAAATGTAAGAAGCACGAGCTTCCTATAAGCAAGGTAGAGTTCGAAAATCCTGAACTTCTTCACGCCAAGCTGGGAGCTTTTTATGCTCGTGAAAAATATGGTGTAGAAGACGATGATATTCTTTCAGCCATTGAATTTCACACAACGGGCAGACCAGCCATGTCGCTTCTTGAAAAGATAGTGTTCGTAGCAGATTATATCGAACCGAACAGAAGGGCACTTCCAGAGATCGAACAGATACGACGGGAGGCATTTACGGATATCGATGTATCGGTGGTTCATATACTCAGAAACACGCTAAGCTATCTAAGCAACGAAAATTGCGGCAGCACCGACGAAATGTCTGTAATGACATATAACTACTACGTCAGCCAGACTGATGAAAATAAAGCGAAATAGCAGCGTATATAAGCATAAAATACATATTTGATATTCCGGGGAGGAGCCATATGACAGATTCAAAAACAAATTTAATAATAGACTCTAAAAAAGATTCAAAGACAATGCTGAAAATCACATGTGCCGCATTGGAAGATAAGAAGGCTTTTGATATCAAGATCATAGATATAAGTAAGATCTCAACACTTTGTGATTATATTGTCATCGCTGACGGTACAAACAAAAAACAGGTTCAGGCGCTCTGCGACAACGTGGAGGACGAGATGAGAGAAGCGGGATACAATCATAAAGGAGTGGAGGGATACTCCGAAGGTGGATGGATTTTACTAGATTATTATGATATAATTATTCATATATTTTCAGAGGAATCCAGAAGATTCTATAACATTGAAAAGATATGGAATGATGGGGAAACAGTTTCATTAGACAGCTTAGACTGATTTATTATTTGGGGATTATAAAATGGAGAGTAACAGACTATTAAGCGATAATTATATCAAGATCAATCATATTGCGTCCAAATGTATGAGACTATTTGTCATACTCATACTTCTTTACTGGGTTTTCACATACATCGGAGGTCAGTGCAACTTTGTTATTCTATGTTCCTGCATGGGCGTTTGTTGTATACTGGCTCTGACACCGACGGTTTTCATCGATATGCTCAAGAACAATCAGGGTAAATGCATCAAATATATAGTTATAGCCCTTGCTGTTCTTATCTGTACTATACTCAGCACGACATTATCATATACGGCAATGATTGTCTGGATATTTCCAATGCTTGTTGCATCACTGTATTATAACAAGACTATGGTTTTGTATACAGCTCTTTTGTCTACACTGGGAGTATTCGGAGCTGATATAGCAAATTACCGTCTGTGTGATCTGGTGATTCCTCCAGTTCATGCTGACTTTGCGGACAATATGATACTCTTTATTGCTCCGTGTGTAATTGCAATATTCCTCATGTCGTTCGTATCATACTTTATAGTATCGAGAAATTCATCTATGTTGAACAATGTTATCGAACATTCTGAGGAGGTTAAGACAAATCAGAAAGAGCTCATATATGCATTTGCAGAGCTCTCAGAGAGCAAATCCAAATCAACTGGAGAACATATTAAGAGAGTTGCGAAATACATGGAAGTGCTCGGCAAGGCATCTGGCTTTGACGATGACTATGTAGATATGTTATCAACGGCGGCCATGATGCATGATATAGGCAAGCTGATGATCAGTGAGGAGATTCTTAACAAACCATCAAGGCTTACTGAAGAGGAATTTGCAATCATGAAGAGTCACGTTCTCTATGGGGATGCACTTTTATCCAAATGTCCCGGACAGATCCTTCAGATCGCGAGAACTATTGCCAAGGAACATCATGAGAAGTGGGACGGCTCTGGATACCTTCATATGAAAGGCGAGGAGATTGCATACATAAGCAGACTTATGGCTGTCTGTGACGTATTTGATGCACTTACCTCAGCCAGATACTATAAGAAAGGCTGGTCGATGGAAGAGGCGTATACAGAAATCGTAAGCCAGAGTGGCAAACAGTTTGATCCAAAGGTTGTGCTTTTGTTCCAGGCTCATTTTAAAGAATTTAAACAGATAGCAGAACAGAATGCCGATAAACATATCTACTAACTTTATATATCTACTAACTTTATGCATCCTTGGATGTTTCCTTTATCATAATAAGAGCCTTTTGTATAATATCAATTATTATACAAAAGGCTCTTATTAGTTATTACATCTGTCTGAAAAGTCCTATAACTTTTCCAAGAATATCACAGTGTTCAACAATGATTGGATCCATATAATCATTCTCCGGCTGAAGTCTGATATGTCCGTTCTCCTTGAAATAGCGCTTTACAGTAGCCCCATCCTCTATAAGAGCAACTACAATGTCTCTGTTTGAAGCGGAAGAGCACTGTTCAACTATAAGCAGATCTCCGTCATTTATTCCTATGTTGATCATACTTTCGCCCTTAACTCTGAGCATAAATGTCTGATTGTTCGTGTTATGTATGTACTCTGGTGGAACAGGGAAATAATCCATTATATTCTGTGTCGCCAAAATAGGCTGTCCTGCAGCAACCTGACCAACAATAGGTATATTGACAACCTCACGTCTTGAAAGAGCGAAATCATCATCTATAATCTCTATAGCCCTTGGTTTGGTTGGGTCGCGCCTGATATATCCATTCTCCTCGAGAGATGCGAGATGAGCGTGCACGGAAGATGTAGATTTAAGTCCTACAGCCTTGCATATCTCCCTTACTGAAGGCGGATAACCCTTGCTGAGCTGTTCCTCCTTGATATATTCCAGAATCTCGTTCTGTTTATCTGATATCTTTCCTTTTCCCATAAGAAATCCTCCATTACATGATAATCTAATTAAATGTTAATCTAACCGATGATCAATTATTAATTTTCTTAATCAGTAATTTTATAATAGCACATATGTTCTTGTATTGCAAACTAATGTTCTTATGAGTAAAAAAATGGACAGTATTTAGTGCATAATGAACCTAGACATGTGAGATGGATCCAATCACAAAAACTACAAAAACAATATATCGTACAAATGTTCGAATAAACTATTGACATCAAAACATGTGTTCGATATAATACTAACATGATCAAAACAAACATACGTTCAGGAGGGATTTATTATGAATAAACTTTTCAATATAATAAGCAGCAAGAAGATAAGTATAATAATCACGATCATCGTGATATCAATTTTATATCTAGCCGTCACACACAAGGATGCTTCAGAGGCGGACGCAACCAATGCAAGCACAAAATATTATACATGTATAAGCATCAAAGATGGAGACTCCCTTTGGGATATTGCAGATGAGTATATGACAGACGAATATGTATCTAAGCAGGAATATATTGATGAGGTGGTATCAATCAACAAGCTGGATGATGAGTCTTCTATAACAGCTGGATGCAATCTTGTAGTTCCTTATTACAAAGTATCAGAATTCAACTAGTAACTAATTAACTGATAAGCAAGCAGCTATAAAGCATTCAACTAAATCTAAAATAGCAATCGGGGATGAGAGTATGCAGGAACTTGATAATACATCAATAGTCACAAAGTTCCAGCATACTCAATTTTTGTTTTGCTTGATGTTGCTTGATGTTTTATTTGAGATAAAACTATTCGCAAAACTCAGGTTTTACGAATAAAGTATAGCAAAGAGAATCTATTTATGCTATACTTTAAATATGTTAGATATGTTTTACAAGGAGGTCACATCTATGGCAAAGGCCTATAGCAAACAGATGGATGAAAATAACATATTGTTGCTCAGGGAAATATTATCAGAACTTCCACAATATGTGACGATTACATTTCGCGGAATCGAGAACACAACATCCACACGAACAAGACTTGGATATGCAAGGGATATAAAGATATTCTATGAATTTCTGTGCGAACACAATCCATACTTTAATGGTAAAACTCCAAAAGATATAAAAACTGATGATCTCAGCCGGCTTGAAGCTGAAGACATCGAAGAATTCCTTGATGCCATGCGTTTATACGAGAAAAACGGGCGTACATACACCAATGGCGAACAAGCGTTAAAGCGCAAATTATCGGCGTTAAGAGTTTTTTTTGCCTACCTATATAAGAACAACCGTATTGACTCAAACGCTGCAGAAAAGGTTGATATGCCCAAGATACATGAAAAAAAGATCATCCGCATGGAGCCAAACGAAGTTGCTGATTTTCTCGACAACGTTGAATATGGTGACGGCCTGACTGAACGCCAGAAAAAATATCACGAAAAGAATAAAGTTCGAGATTTGGCTCTTTTGTCACTCATGCTTAGCACAGGTATGCGTGTATCAGAATGTGTGGGTATTGATATACACGACATCGACTTTGATAATATGCGTATAAAAATAATACGAAAAGGTGGAAAGGAAGCTTTTGTATATTTCAGCGATGAAGCATGCGAAGCTCTAATAAAATATCTAGAAGAAAGGAAAAAACTTGTGCCTGAATCAGGACATGAGAATGCTCTTTTTCTCTCATCGCAGTTAAAAAGGATCTCTGTCAGATCAGTTGAGAATATTGTGAAGAAATACTCTCTCACCTCTGTTCCGCTCAAGCACATAACACCGCATAAATTGAGGAGCACATTTGGCACCGAACTTTACCGGGCTACGGACGACATATATCTTGTGGCAGACGTACTTGGACATTCAGATGTAAATACTACACGTAAGCATTATGCTGACATGGATGAGGACAGAAAAAGGCGATTCAGGAATGAAGTTCAGTTGCGCGAAAAACGTCCTGTAGTCAATGAGGACTTAGACAGAGCTCGAACTCCTCAAAACGTGCAGAGTGAAACAAATCAGGAAAAAATTGATAACAAAAAGCAAGAATAATTTACAATAATAGTATTATGTCAACAAGGAGCTTAACTAATGAAAATTCAGAAACTTTTATCATACACAAGACGTGCTGTGACAGATTACAATATGATCAGTCCGGGTGACCGCATTGCCATAGGAATATCCGGGGGCAAAGACAGCCTTACATTGCTGTATGCCATGGCAAAGCTGAAGAAATTTTATCCAATACCATTTGAGCTCGAGGCCATAACCGTTGACCTTGGTTTTGAAGGCTTTGACACATCAGAACTCAGAGAATATTGCGAATCTCTTGATGTACGATATAGCGTATGTAAAACTCAGATAGGCGAAATTATATTTGATTATAGAAAAGAGTCAAATCCATGTTCTCTCTGCAGCCGGATGAGAAAAGGCGCTTTCAACGACTGTGCAGTCAGTCTAGGATGTAACAAGATCGCTTATGCCCACCACAAAGATGATGTGATTGACAGTTTTCTCATGTCGATGCTCTACGAAGGACGCATACACACCTTCTCCCCAGTAACACATCTTGAGAAAACTGGTGTAACACTCATTAGGCCCCTTATATACGTTTTGGAAGGCGAAATAAGAGCGTTTGCCCGTGCAAATGCACTCCCAGTATGCAAAAATCCTTGTCCGGCTGACGGCGTTACAAAGCGTCAGGAGAGCAAGGATATAATTGATGAGTTAAAGGTACGAGTTCCTGATGTAAAAGACAGGATATTTTCATCTATTGAAGGTGCAGGGATCGATGGATGGGTGAGACATTAGAGAGTTATTCCGCGGAAATCTATCGATTAAATTCAAATAAAAAAGAGGTAATCAGCCTCTATGTGTAATATATGTGTATGATAAACATCATATACATTAATTAAATATGGAAACACATAACCAGGCTGATTGCCTCTTTATTATATTTTTGCATGAATTTTTATACATGCAAGTTATTTTGATCAATAATTCTGATCAATAATTGTTTACAATGTCATAGAGCAGATCAATGGTCTTATCTATACCATACTTTGATGTGTTGATACAGATATCATACCCCTTCATCTCACCCCAGCGCTTTGATGTATAATAGTTGTAATATGACGCTCTGGCCTTATCCTCTTTCTTGATCATATCCTTTGCCTTTGACTCACTGATATTGTACTTCTTCGCTATTCTGGCAGCTCGATCCTCCATGTCTGCATATAGGAATACGTTGACAACATTGTCAAGATCTCTGAGGGCATAATCTGCACATCTGCCTACAAACACACAAGAACCGTCTTTCTCAGCCAGGTTCTTGATTGTGTCAAAAGCAGCAAGGAAAACCTTGTGATTGAGTGGAAGTTCTGTCGAACTGCCAAATCCAAGGGAATATGGATCCATGACCAACGAATATAAGAAACTGTTTGTAGGTTTCTCATCAAAGCTGTCGAATATCTCTTCACATATCCCACTGTCCTTAGCTGCTTCCTTGAGCAGTTCCTTATCATAAAATGGAATGTTCATTTTTTCAGCGAGCGCCTCACCTATCTGCTTTCCGCCGCTTCCAAACTGTCTTCCTATAGTAATTATCTTCTTTTCTGCCATAATAACCACTCCCATCTTCTTGTAATATTTATATGTCCAATATGCCAATTATATATGACTTATGTACAAAATACTTAAAATCTTATATATGTTATTATAACATTTATACAATAAAGTGTAAATAAAAAAGTATAGACAATTGACTGTTGTTTGCAACAATTGTCTATACTAAGGTGTATGCTGAGTTATTTTAATTTCTCAAGAACCGCTTTAAAATACTCCGGCAGTTCCGCTTTAAATTCAACATATTCGCCGGTGGATGGATGTATAAATCCAAGAACACCCGCATGAAGAGTCTGCCCCTGAAGCTTAAACGGACATTTCTTCGGTCCATATACTTCGTCACCCAGGATGGGATGACCGATAGATGCCATATGCACACGTATCTGGTGCGTACGCCCCGTCTCTAACTGACATTCTATGTATGTGTAACGGCCGCCAAATCTCTCAAGGACACGATAATGAGTGACTGCCCTGCGTCCGTTTCTATTATTGATAGCCATCTTCTTTCTGTCCTTTGGACTTCTTCCGATGGGTGCATCCACTGTGCCTTCATCGGAAGAAATATTTCCATAAACGATTGCATAGTACTTTCTGGTGATGCTATGCTCGTGAAGCTGCTCAGAAAGCGCTCTGTGGGCATTATCGTTCTTGCATACCACCAATACGCCTGTGGTGTCCATATCGATCCTATGGACAATTCCGGGCCTGAATTCGCCGTTTATACCCGACAGTGAACTTCCAAAATGGTACATAAGACCGTTTACAAGTGTTCCACTATAATGACCAGGTGCCGGATGCACAACCATGCCCTTGGGTTTATTTACGAGAATAACATCATCATCTTCATATATGATATCAAGCGGAATGTCCTCTGGCACAATATCTATGCTCACCGGATCTGGCACAGATATATCTATCATATCGCCAGCTCTAACTTTGTAACTCGGCTTCACAGCCTTTGAATTCACAAGTATCAGACCATCATCAAAGAGTTTCTTGATAAACGATCGTGAGTACCCATCAAAATATTCACTTAAAACCTTATCAAGCCTTCTGTCAGTCCATTCCTCGGACGACTCCAGATTATACTCTTCCATAATAAATCTACCTTATCTACCTTATATTCCTTAACTTAGTAATTCTATATTATTTTATATTGTATTCCATTTTCATAGAATTTTTCATATTCATAGTTTATCAAGATTTAGTCTTTGAACTATGAAGTATATCCGTAAGATCATCATCCTTGTACCTGAACATTATAAGTATGACTATAACTATAAAACTACATGTCACATATATATCTGCCACATTGAACACCGGAAAGTTGATGAGACAGAAATCAAACATATCCACAACAAATCCCCTAACGATTCTGTCAATCATATTGCCAATCGCACCGGATATGAGAAATACAAGACAGATTCTAAGAGGAGTAAATTTTGTATCTGTTCTCCTAGCAAGCTGTATATATACATAGATAGATCCGATAAGGATCACTGTTGTAATTATGAGGAGAAATACTACCTTGCCTGAAAAGCTTCCCCAGGCAGCACCTCTGTTCTGTACATATGTGAGCTGAAATACATTATCTATGAGTGGCTGGCTCTCTCCAACTGAAAAGGAAGAGTCTATCAGGTATTTGACGAACTGATCTAGACTGATAAGCACAGCCATAACCAGTATCGCAAGTGGAAGTCTTTTTTTCATGATTTTTCCCTCTCATCTCTCTGTAAATGCCTTTTTCATATCGTCAACAGTTATATCCATATTGATATACGCATTGCCTATGTCGTGTAAAAGTATGAATTTAATCTTGTCGCCGACCATCTTCTTATCATTGCGTGTATACTCAATGACCTTATCTGCGTCAACTGGATAATCCTCAAGCGTTGGGAAGCCAAATGCGTCAAAAGCTGTAGTTATGGTATCCAGAGTTTCTTTATCTATATCGCCATTATTCTTTGATATGATAGCTGCAAGACAGCAACCTATGCCGACACAGGCTCCATGGCTCAACTTCAGATCTAGATATCTCTCTATCGCATGCCCAAGGGTATGTCCGAAGTTTAGGAGAGCTCGTTCTCCCTTCTCAGTCGGATCATTCTCTACAACCAGCCTCTTGATGTTACAGCTTGCACGTATCATCTCCATAAGGATATCCGGCTCCTTAGCCAATATACAGTCTCTGTTCGTCATAAGCCAGTTGAAATAGTCCTTATCCTTGATAAGACCATGCTTTATTATCTCGCCCATACCTGACATGAATTGGTCGTCTGACAGAGTGCTTAGGGTAGATACATTTATATATACAAGCTTTGGCATATGGAATGCGCCTACCATATTCTTGTACGAATCGAAGTCAACACCGGTCTTTCCTCCTATGCTGCTGTCTACCTGTGCGAGAAGACTTGTAGGTATCTGTACAAAATCTATGCCTCTTAGATATGTTGCAGCGGTAAATCCGGTGATATCTCCAGTGACACCTCCGCCAAGAGCTATAAGCATATCCTTTCTGTCAAATCTGGCATGAATAAGTTTCTCATATATGTATTTCACTGTGTCAAGATTTTTGTTTGCCTCCCCAGCCTCGAACACTACAGATATTATTTCTTTGCATTTTCCTCTGAGTTGATTCTCTATAGCCTCAAGATATAATGGTGCGACATTGCTTTCTGTGACAATACACACCCTTTTATCAGCAATTCCCTGTCCGGCTAAAAGCTCAGGCAGGGAATTAAAATCGTTTGCAAAGAAAATGTCATAGATAGGTTCACCATTTTGGTGAACGGTAAGATAATTATTCATAATAACATTCTCCCTGATAAGTATTTTCTAGTTTCCAAATGGATTTACAAATGATTTGCCACCAAGATTCTTGGTATATACTGATGAATCACTTGTTACATTGCCGCCACCGGCACCGCCAAGGGTTGAATCGCCCATCGCTGAACCACCACCAGAGCCAAGAGTTGATTCCTCACGTCCCTGTGGATCTCCGTCGAATGAACCCATAAATGAATTCATGGCCGCATTCTGGGTGGCAGACGATGAATATGCCTTAGCCTCGCTCAGCACATCGTCAAATTCAATTCCCATCTCCTCATTGATAGGATTCTGTGCAAGAAAATTCATGTGAGAATCCATCAGCGCCTTAAACGCACACACGTAATCCTTATACTGCTGTTTGATGCCATCTATGCTGTTTTCGATACGTTCAAGTTCTTCTCGTGCTTCCTGAACGATGTTGTTAGCCTTAATCTTTGCATCATTCTCTATAAGTCTTGCCTTATCTGTTGCATTCTTGGTTGACTCTTCCGCATTCTTCTCAGCAAGCATAAGTGACTTCTGAAGCTTTGACTCAGTCGTTCTGTAGTGGACAAGGCTGTCTGTGAGAGTCTTAACCTGATTTGTAAGATCCGCGTTCGACTTATATAATTCAGTGTAACTGAGCACTACCTTATCAAAGAATGCATCAACATCCTTCTTGGCATAGCCCATACCATGTGCAAATTTTTTCTGTTGTAAATCAACTGGTGTAAGCATATGTATTCCCCCATAAATACCCTTATTAATACTATATTAGTACGTTGCCTTTGAAAGATCCTCTCCGCCAAGAGATCCTCCCGCCAATTCTTCTCTAAGATCACCAGATACATATGTACCGTTAGGTGTGGCAAGGAATATGTTGCCTGAGATAGCCTGGAACAGACCGTTCACAGCATAGCTTGCACCTCCTATGAAATCAGCAATTCTCTGTGCGGTTGGAAGATCAAGATCCTCCATGTTGATAACGATGATCTGTCCTCTGTTGAGGTGATCGATTATCATCTGTGCATCATCGAACTCATCCGGCTTGATAACAAAAACCTCGCTGTCATCATATGAATCTCTATCCGATCTGCTGTTTATTGATACAAGCTTACTGTTCTGTGAGCTCTTAGCAGTCTTTGTTTTGGATACATTGCCTGATGGTGTTCTTGAATTCTTATATTTGTTAAATGATTTTAATGGTGAAGCCTTAGCTCTGTCTGATGCTGCATCTGATCCATCATCATACTCTTCCTCTGAATCATAAGCTTCATCATATGGATCGTCATACTCATCTTCCATCTCATCTTCATCATCAAACATATCATCATCAAAGTCATCGTCATTTGAGTCAGTTATTTTAAAAAGGTCAAGAAAACTCTTCTTTGCACTACCCTTTGCCATGATCGTTCTCCTTTAATCTATATATTATAATTTCTGGCGCCAAATATACCCGTGCCAACTCTTACCAAGGTTGCTCCTTCTTCAACAGCAACTTCGTAGTCGTTTGTCATTCCCATCGACAAGACGCTCATATCAATATTATCAATGCTTTTTGATTGTATGTCAAGTGATAAATCCCTTAATTTGCGGAAATAGACTCTGTTATCCTCAGGGTCATCGACAAACGGAGCTATAGTCATAAGACCTTTTACCCTTATATGAGGGAAATCTTTTATCTCATTTATCAGCGGAAGTACCTCCTCGCAAGCAAGGCCGAATTTACTCTCCTCCTGTGCAACATTAACTTCTATAAGGATATTTACTGTGACATTATGTTTTGCCGCCTCTTTCTCAATGGTCTTAGCTAGATTAAGAGAGTCCACAGAGTGTATCATACACACCTTATCTACAATATATTTAACCTTATTCGTCTGAAGATGGCCTATCATGTGCCAATTGACATTCCTTGAAACATTTTCATACTTGTCGACTAGCTCTTGTACCTTGTTTTCTCCAAAGTCTATGGCTTTCGTGTCTCGGAGTATCTCCTCGATATCCGAAAGCGGCTTTGTCTTGCTCACTGCTATGAGCGTTACATCTTCAGGATTTCTTCCAGTTCTCACGCATGCATTATCTATCCTGGATCTTACCTCTTCGTAATTCTCTTTAAGCATTTAGTTCATCTCCTATAAATGTTTTCTTATATAAGTTTTTTCATGCAATGTTTTATCTGTCAGTTCAACATATCTCCCTCATTCATGGACTTTCCATCTAAGAGGATCCTGTCATATCGTGATATACCATATGATATGCCTGGCTCTACTATAGAGTAATCATCTCCAGAAACCTTTACAACGATCCTTCTGAACTGTGCGGTTCCCTTTGTGACACAGAGGACGCCGCTCATGGTGTATCTTGCTGCTGTTGCAACAGAAAAAGTCTCATCCGAATCCGTTTTCTTTAAAACAGCATCGGAATCTATCTCGGACATATCCACGTAACAGAATCTTTCATCTTGAAAATATATAAGAGGACTTATCAGATCCACTGTCTCTTTTCCAGCTTTATAGACCTGCTGCGTAAAGTATATTTTTTCTTCGTCATCCGCTCCGCTTGTGAGAAAATCAACAGGTATCATATAAGCCTCTTTTTCCACTATCGCAGTCTGTGGGATTTTCAATCCACTTGACTCTTCAAAGCTGAAATTGATATCTAGGAATCTTTCATTTACATACTGTGATATGTATTTGTTAAATGAGACAATTATATAATAATTTCCGTCCTTCTCCAGTTTCTCATAATCCGTGGTAAGTTTCCTGCTTGAATCGTTGATGGTATATGATATCATAGACGATTTTGTAATTTTTTCATATTCTTCCTTAGTGAGGAGAATCGCTATCTCCCAGCTCTCATCGTCCACGAGCTTGCACACAGGACTTCCAGCTTCAACTCCATTTTCAGTTTTTAATGTTTGCTTGGAATAAACAGTTTTGTCAAAAAGCTCCGGTGAAATATCCTTGACCGTAACATTTTCATATCCATCTTGATAATAGGTTACAAGACCGCTAAATGGTGCCTTATCTGCGTTTAACATGTTTGATACAGTGCTGCCACCAGCCATCTCTATGGCTTTTTCCTCAAAAAGCTCCAGAAGATTATTGTCGATGCTGGTCTTGAAACTGTACATATCTCCAAAACTGCTATCTGAAAATCCTGTCTTAAACATCTTTATCTGCTTTTTTAGATTTGAATAGTCATCACTTGTAAACGCATCCCCACCATTTGCTTGTATTGTCTCCATGGCATCCTGTATAGATCCTGAACTGTCCATCGCATATATATTTGAGCTCTTTGAGACCTTCTGACCGTCTCTGACGTAGTAGTAAGGCATTCCCGAAACCTTTGCAGTAACAAGTGTTTCTTTCCTTATCGCAAGTCCAGTGGCTGTGAAATCAGTGTCATATGAGCTCTGCTCAACTGTGAATATAACCGGTGAAGAACTGTTTATGGAATTGATAATCATAATCAGTATATATATAAAGACAATGGTAAAAAGAATGGCTCCAAATCCTGGCATTTTAAGTTCCGGCTTCTTGAAGTCTGACATCTTTTTCTTTCTTTTTATTGTTGCCATAAGAATATCTCCTGTCTTGTCGTTTTACCAAAACAAGAAAATGGCTGGCATTATGTACGCATACATGTACCACGCCAACCATTTCCTGTTTTCCGTTTCTATAAAGCAGCAATTACGCAGTCTTTAAAGTCGTCAGGCACACCGTTTACATCTGTTGCCAGACATATAACTATGTCTACATTGAACATGTCAGAGATGTTTTTAATCTCATCCAACGCTTCTACAATGTGTGATTCACCAACATAGGCAACCGTCTTGAAATTATCGATATATATCTTTTCGATATCTGTATTCTGAGAGATTATGCCTCTTATAAAGCCAGTAAATGCATCAAGCTTACTTATTCCATAATTTGTACAGTTGATCATCTTGACACGATTGCTAAGCTCATACATATGCTTGTTATTATTATCAAGGAATACTACGGTACCTGAAACAACCTTTACATCATTGTTTACCTTGTCAATCAATGCCTTTGTCTTTCCTTTTCCCTTATCTCCTGTAATAATGTGAATCATTTTTGTGCCTCCTAAACTTGTTTTATTTATTACATATTTATTATTCCAACTGCCCCTTGAAAAGGCTGCAGCTATCAGCTATAATAACACAACTTATTTGGCGGTGTTTATCATCTCCGTCATTCCGCTGTACAGAGCTTCTTTTCCATCCGCACCGGCTATGATCGCAACATATTCATGACCTGTGGAATCATTCTTGAGTTCCATTATAAGACAGTTCAAAGCTTCCTCAGTTGTACCTGTCTTCCATGAACCTATAGAGTAGCCATCCGGAAGATTTACTTCTCCTGTCAAATATTCATTTGTAGGCTCAATGGTAACTACCTGTTCATTTCCGTCTGCATCTGTATATGTAAAGTCATACGTTGAAAGAGAATCGATCATGTATGCAAGATCATGCTTTGAAAACTCATCAAGTATCAGATACAGATCATATGCCGTCGTATAATGGTCATCTGAATGAAGTCCATGGCAGTTCTCAAAATGTGTGTTTGTTGCACCTATCTCCTGCGCCTTTTCATTCATCATATCACAGAATGCCGATTCACTTCCCGCTATAAGCTCTGCAAGGATAACTCCACAGTCGTTATATGATGTTATCATAAGTCCGTACAGAAGATTCTTGACGTTGATCCTGCATCCTCCGACTAGATCGCTAGCCATGGCATCCCAATCGTCAAATGTAACTTTTCTATTGAGAGTCACCATATCGTCAAGCGATATTTCTCCCTTTTCTATGCTCTCTATAACAAGGAGCCCCGTCATGATCTTGGTCATACTCGCAGGATATATCTTTTTATGTGCATTGTGTGCGATAACCGGCTCTCTTGTGGTGTTGTCAAGAAGCATTGCGGCATAAAAGCCGCTGTAATTTGCCGCATTGACTTCTTCATTCTTGCCAACAACAGCATATTCCTGAGCCATTCCACAATCACTGTATAGTGGCAGGTTTGGCAGTACACCAATGTCGAGCTGTTTCCCTGCTTTGTAGGTCTTGCTTCCACATCCTGTCAACAAAACCAGCGAGCATGTAAGAACCAGTGTTGTAACTTTAAACAGCCTATTTCTGACTGAATGATGTTTTAACATGATAACAAGCCCTCCATTTTACTTATAGAACTCACGCCAGTCAAGATCCCCCCTGTCCAGTGCAAGGATCAGAAGCTCTGCCGTTGCAAGATTAGTTGCAAGCGGAATATTGTGTGTATCACACAGTGTGAATATATTGTTGATATCCGGCTCATGCTTCTTTGGATGAAGCGGATCTCTCAGGAAAATGACCATATCTATGTCGTTGTTCTCTATCTGGGAACCGAGCTGCTGCTCACCTCCGAGATGTCCTGCAATATACTTGTGAACAGAGAGGTTTGTTACCTCTTCTATAAGTCTTCCTGTTGTACCTGTCGCATAAAGCTCATGTTTGTTAAGAATCCCTCTATAGGCAATACAGAAGTTCTGCATAAGTTTCTTTTTGGCATCGTGTGCTATCAAACCAATATTCATGGGTATCCTCCTAATACTTTTTCTTTTGCAAATTGACGTTGAGTACCATTCCCATTCCGGCACACAGACTGACTAGTGAACTTAGTCCATAGCTTATGAATGGAAGTGGCAATCCGGTATTTGGCAGGATGGACGTTGCAACTCCGATATTGATAAATGACTGCAGACATATAAGTGCTGCCATACCGGTCGCAATGTACATTCCTTTTTTATCACTCGAGCGCCTAGCAATCCTAATACATTGTAACACTATGAGCAGTAAAATTGCAATAATAATAACACTTCCAATGAAGCCTAATTCCTCTCCAACAGCTGAGAAAATGAAATCTGTCTGCTGCTCGGAAATGAGGTTCGTATCCTTTACCGTTGCCACATCTGAACTATTAATGCCCTTGCCTGTAAGCTGTCCTGAACCTATAGCCATAATTGAGTTGTTCTGCTGATCCTGTGATGCACCATACTCACTACCATACATATGTCCAAGGATTCGTCCCCTTTGGTATTCACTCAGTATCTGTGGGAGGTTGTCCTGCTGTATATACCAAAAGAATCCACCAAAACACGGAATGAGCACAAGAACTGCTATTCCTATTATTTTGAGGCTGAGTCCCGCGATAAATATGACTATAAACAATGTCGCACATATACATAAAGTTGTCGACAGATCCGGCTCAACAAATATGAGTCCGATAGGAATTGCCAGAAATAATGCCAATTTAAGCAGTGTTTTCACCGTATTCAGATCATCGGCATGCTTTTCAAGAAACACCGCAGTACATATTATGAGTATTATCTTGGAAAACTCTGACGGCTGTATTGTAAATGAATCCGATATGGCAAACCATCTGCTGGCTCCGTGTGAGTCCGACCCTGATCCAAATAATAATACAAGTCCCAGGAGGACTATATTTATTCCATATAGCACCATGTAATACTTGCATATAAAATTGTAATCTATCAATGAAACGATGATTATTCCAATTATACATGCCCCCACACCTATGAGCTGTTTTACAAGTTTAGTCTCATCAACGCTCACAATTATGACGGATCCAAATGCCATGGCCGCCATAATTAACAGTAGCAATTTAAAATTGTAATCCAGTATGCTGTATTTTTTCTTGTCCTGATCAAGACTGAACTGTTTTAAGTTCAGCTGATCCTTCTTCAATAGCTTCATAATTCACTGATCCTTGTCTTGTTGCTTTGTGTTCATATCTGTTATCTGTGTTATCATCCTGACTGCCCGCAAGTGGAATGTAGGCAATCAGCATTTTTTCTTTGACATGTATATCTATGTCTGACTCTTTAACGCTCAGATAGCGTTCAAGTTCATTTTTTATAGTATGTCTCAGTCCATCGATAAAATCTGGATTACAGCCTATTCTGTCTGAGGCAAGCATTGTAACCAGTCTTTCTCTGGCATAACTTCCTGTATTGTACAAATATACTCTGTTATTCATCATCACTCCTCCCTTCAGGCTCTTTTACGTCTGAACAGAGAGCGAAGTGAACGGTTCCGGGAATTATAATGGTCTTCCGCCTCTATGGAATCATCAATGATCTTCTTGCATATACTCATGTATGCCTGTCCAGATCTCGAATGTCCATTTACGACAGGATCACCTTTGTTTGTTGAAATAACGATGTCCTCATCATCGGCTATAACTCCAAGTAGATCAACTCCCAGTATATCAACAACGTCATCAGCGGACATCATATTGCCCTTTTTGACCATATCATATCTGATTCTGTTTATTATAAGGTGCTGCTTCTCTATGCCATAGGCCTCGAGGAGTCCTATTATCCTGTCGGCATCCCTTATAGCGGAAACCTCAGGTGTTGTAACTATAACAGCCCTGTCCGCAGCGGCAATAGCATTTCTGAATCCCTGCTCTATCCCCGCAGGACAATCTATGATTATGTAATCATACTCCTGTCTGATCTCATCTACAAGTTTTACTATCTGCTCCGGACTCACCGCTGTCTTGTCCCTTGTCTGCGCACACGGAAGCAGAAACAGATTGTTATAGTTTCTGTCCTTTATGAGGGCCTGTTTAAATCTGCAGTTTCCCTCTATAACATCGATGAGATTATATACTATCCTGTTCTCAAGTCCCAGCACAACATCCAGATTTCTGAGACCAATATCAGTGTCGATCATCACGACACTGTTTCCAAGAGCTGCGAGACCAGTACCTATGTTTGCTGAGGTCGTTGTCTTGCCAACGCCTCCCTTTCCTGATGTAACGACTATAACTTCACACATAATACAATCCTCCTGAAAATACTATCATATGTATGTTATACTTATCGAAGTTCCATCATTTGCTGCGACCACAGACGAATCTGAGTAATTCCTTATATTTGGAAACTCAGATCTAGCATTTCCTATCTGCAGAAATTTCGGTGCCATATACATGGCAAGGACGAAGCTGTCATATTTGTTGCTTTTCCCGGCTATCGCCGTTCCATACAGACCGCCGATCACTATTATGTTTCTTCCAGAGACGACCTTTGCCTCCCTGGCCACATTGCCAAGTATAATGACATTTCCCTTTATCTCCAGAGTCTGCTTTCTTCCTATATCACCTATGAATATATACGGTATGTCTTTCCTGGCATACTTTTTGTTGTAAATACTGTCATCATTTGTAATACCAGTACCACGAAACATATTCATTTGACTCCCGATGTGATTATCTATACTGTTTTCTGTAAATTTTGACACATGCGTCACATTTTCGTATCCGGACCTTATCGCACTATCACAAAAAGTCTCTGTATATTTATTATAATTATCCGTTTTGGTGCTTCCAGATTCTTTTTTGTACCTGAATGATACATTATTCATATCCAGGTCGTTAAGAAAGTCTATTATCATGTGCGACTCAGCCTCCGTCGGAGCGTCGCCCCTGAAGGCGACAGCAATTGTGCCCTTTTTCTCAAAAGCACATGCATTGTGACTGAATCTACGGTACAACTCGCTGCAGATTTCATCCATTGACATATGAGCCGGTACATATACAGCAATGCCGGATCTATCTGCTTTGATAGATAATCTTGTTATCTTGTCCTCCATATCATCCGCTCCTGTCAAAACAGCTTCTTACACACAGGTCCTGTGATCTGTGATATATCCTTGGCAGATTAATCTGAAATTTGGTTATTTCCTGTTATTCCAACTGTATCCAGTTTGTCTGGATCATACATATATGCATATACCATGCCGGCAAGTTCTTCGGCATTACCGGATGTGCATCCGTGTGGAATTACACACGTAACACTGACCTCAGGATTTTCATATGGAGCAAATGACACAAACAGAGCATGATCAGGTCTTGTCAAGTCCTCCTCTGCAGTTCCAGTCTTACCGGCAACCGCAACATTTATCTGATTTATAAGTGCATATGAGCTGGTATGATCACTTACCATGAGTCTCATACCCTGTTTTATCACTGACCACTGACTATCAGTAAGATCTATTGTACTTTCAGGAACATTGTCATTCTTATATACTGTCCTTCCCTCTACATTCTTGATCTCATTTACAAGTGTCAGATCATAACATTTTCCCTCGTTTGCAATTGCTGTAACGTATCTTGATAGCTGAACCGGAGTGTAGTTGTTTGTACCCTGACCAATTGCAGAACGTACCGCATCAGAGTCTGAAATATGAGGATCTATCTCCTCTATCTCCACACCTGATTTTCTATTAAGGCCAAATAATGTAGCGTATTTCTGAAGCTTGTCAATACCCTGTGCATCCTGATATACGCCGTTGCTGTCTGTTGCAAGCCGGTAACCAACCTCATAAAAGAATCCATTACAGGAAACCTCTATTGCCTCTGCCAGTCCAAGGGCACCATGTCCTCCAGTTAACCAGCATTTTGGCGAAGGAGAGATCTTGGTGAAGGTTCCATAATCTGTTATGACAGAACCAACATCAATAACTCCCTCTCCAAGGCCAGCAGCAGATACGAGCATCTTGTATGTTGAACCTGGCGCCGTTCTCTGCATAGTAGCTCTGTTGTACATTGGCGTTGTCTTATCCGAAGTTATCTTATCATAATAATCTGAATCGATAACATTTGTCAGCTTATTATTGTCATAGCTTGGATATATTGCCATAGCTCTAACTTGTCCCGTCTCGGTATCAGTTACAACAATTGAACCAGAACAAGGGTCTAATGCAAGCATTGCAGGAGTGAGTTCAAGCTTCTGTATCTTTCTGTATATAAATTCAAAGCTTCCCATTGTACCCGACGCAAATGCATCGTAATCCTCATCTGTTGTACTATTTAGGATTCCCTGGTCGTATAAAAGGTATATAACCTGAGAACCTGTTATTTCTCCTGATAATATCATATATTTGAAAACGAGTTTGTCGAAATCGGTATCTTCTTCAAATTCTTTGAGAACATAGTCAACAACCACGTCGTATATCTCATCTGTATCATAGTAATCACTGTGTGTCTCTATATCATCTATGTTAATCGCACCCTGACTTATGCAATACTTGAGATATTCATAGAGTGATATCTTATCATTTATATAGTCATTGTATGTTGTGCTGTCCTTATCAATTGCACTGCTGTCATAAACCCCGTTGTCACTCAGCGTCTCACATATGAACTCCATGTAATCCTTGTACTGGTCTGACAGATTATATAACTCTGTGTGACTATTCTTAAGAATATCTGCAAGATTGTCCAAAGTATACTGTCTGCTGGATACAAATGTGTTGTATACAGTCTTTTCGTTGTCTGTGGCATTTGCGGCATTGAGCAGCTTCATATCTATAATGTTATTATCAAAAAGCCCATAGTACACTTCGGTGATCGGGATGTCATCCTTCTCTGTAGATGATGTCACATTCTTAAGGTTTGTGAGTATGATCGCCGAGAGCTCCTTCTCAAGTGCGTTATAGCAGTACTTTTGAAGATCTGTGTCGAGTGTGAGGTATATATCATTGCCCGCAACTGTGTCGGTTTTGTCTATGATCTCGAGCACCTTTCCCATGTTGTCGACATACATCTTCTGTGAGCCGTCAGTTCCACGGAGCTGTTCCTCGTACGACTGCTCAAGACCAAGCTTTCCAATCATGGCGTTGGTACTGTATTTCTGATTATCTGGAAGCTTGGCATTGTACTCTTCCAGCTCCTCGTTTGAGATATTTCCTATATATCCGATTATATGAGAAAAATATATAGCGTCATTGTATACTCGGTTTGACTCTATGCTCACGTCCATTCCGAGAAGGGTATCCATATTCTCGGTTATCGCTGCATAGCTCTGCTGGCTTATGTTGTTTGCTATATCTACAGTCATATACTGCTGATATCTGTTGAGCCACACCTCATAACGGACGGCAAGTATCTTTAGCACATATGCATCTGAATACTCGTCTGATATGTTGAAAAGCTCATCGCTTCTCATATAGTCAAATACTTCCCTCGCCGTTGCATTTTTCTGCTTATCTGTCAGGTCATCGACTGAGGATGCACCAAATACATTCATGTAAAATGTATTGAGCTGGGCTCCACTTATCGTGAATTTCATATTTCCATTAGCATCGAGGGATATCGGCAGCTTTACAGAGAGGCTGTCGCCATTTTGCTCGAGGATAAGTATAGTCTTGTATACAATTTCATTTCTCAGCTCATTTTCTGTGATGTCTTTTTCTGCCGCTGCTTCAGAAAGATCGGCATTGCTCGTAAAGCTCAGATTGTATGATGACTCATTGTACGCAAGCAGGTTGCCGTTGCAGTCAAATATTTTTCCTCTTGTCGCTTTCACAGATACCGTCTTTAACGACTTGTACTGAAAATTAGTCTGGTACTTTTCACCGTTCACTATCTGCAAATTAAACAGCCTATACACCAGCACACCAAAAAGGCACAGGAATATCAGCGTAACATAGAATATCCTGCTCTTTAACTTTTCAAGTATAAATTCTTTTATTATCTCCAATATATCTCTGATCACTAAGTTTCACTTCCTTTTTCAGCACGTTTCAGTCTCCGGTTGACGAATACGAAGAATTTGAAAACTATCATAGTCAATATCGCTGTATAAATCATATCTGGAAGTATTATCTCCCTGAGGTACAGGCCAAAACTGAGCCTGTTTCTCATAACAAAGAATATGATAAATGTTATAAAATTAAATATAAAATCATCAAACACTATGATGATGATCGGAAGAAGTACGTCCTCCACAAGGTAAAGTCTGTGAAAGAAACCGTTGCAGTAACCTATCAGCATATAGATTATCATGAAAGGTCCTATGGCAAAACCAAAGTAGAGATCATATAAAAAACCGCAGAAAAAACCAACCAACATTCCTTCCTTTCGGCCTCTCATAAGTCCAAAGGACACAGTAAGTATCAGCAGAAGATTGGGGGTAGCCCCGGCAACTTCAATATAAGGAAAGAGTGCCGACTGAAGCACAAAACATACTATTATAAGAATCCCTAATGTTATTACTCTTCTCAAAACTGCTACTCCTATTCCGAGACATTCTTTTTTGTCTCAAGTATAACAAGAACCTCCTGGATCTTTGAAAAATCACAGGACGGAGTTATATAGGCTGTCTTTGTCAGGTTGTTGGAGTCCTCATCTATCTTTGAGATGTATCCAATATTCAGCCCCGGCAGGTATTTGCTGGACACATACGAGGTAACGACCTGATCTCCTACACTTATATCGGCTTCCTTTTCAATATTCTCTGCAATGAGATAACCGTTCTCGTAATTGTTGACACTTCCCTCCACATTACATATTGCCTCAGATGGCAGGATCATTCCGTTCACATTTGATGTGTCATCTATAACCGATCGGATCTTCGCATAGTCTGAGCCCGCATCCGTGACAATTCCGCATAGTCCGTTGCCAAACATTACATTACAACCGGTCTTTATGCCATCGTCAGTTCCTTTATCTATATAAAAAACATCGAACCATCCGCTCGTATCCTTTGATATAACTCTGGCAGCAGTCTTATTATAATCCGCATACTGAGAATCAAGTTCATATAGCGCCTGAAGCCTCTCGAGCTCATATGAATTCTGCTGATACTGCTCAACCTGCTTCTGTGTCTGTTCCAGCTGCGACTTAAGTTCTTCATTCTCCTTGAGAAGTGTGTCATAATTCTCAAATGCCTCAGTCTTACTCTGAACCCAGCGTCCGATGGTGTTGACTCCCTTCTGCATAGGCTGCACTATCATGTTGGAGACTTCCCTGATAGGGGCAAATGCTCCCCCTGCAAACAGTGAGATCACCATGAGGATAACGCAAAAAACCGTAAGTCCCAAAAGGACATACCTCGGCGATATCTCTATTCTTTTTCTATTCCTGTTTCGTCTTCGTTTCATTGAATATACCTCGCTCAGCCAAACTGACATAGCAGTTGTTGCCTAATATTATATGATCTGACAGATCAATCCCTATCATACTTCCCGCATCTGATATCCTGTATGTTATATCTATGTCCTCGCCGCTCGGTGTAGGATCCCCGGAGGGATGATTGTGTACAAGTATTATGAATACTGCTTCGTATTTCAGAGCCTGCACAAACACCTCCCGTGGTGAAAGCATAGAACTGTTGACAGTTCCCTCTGATATGCGCACATCCTTGATCAATTTATGTTTTGAATCAAACATAAGCAGATAGACATACTCTTTTTCAAGATATCTCGTATTCTCCATAAAATAGTCCGCAATACTTTGCGGAGAATGAAATGACATAAATGGTTTCAGCGTAGCCCTGGCCATTCTTCTTGATATCTCTGCAAGACATTTCATCTGTACCGCCTTAACTTTGCCGACACCCTCAATGTCCTCAAGATCTCCTGTGGTCAGATAATTAAGTCCCACTATCCCCTTGTGTATCGGGTGGGCGTCAAGTATCCTGTACGCTGTAGTGAGGGCGTTTGCCCTCTGGCTTCCAGTCCGCAGTATAACTGCCAGAAGCTCCGCATCAGAGAGGACCTCAACTCCGTATTTGTAGCTTTTCTCATAAGGTCTCTCTGTCTCGGACATCTCTTTCATTATGATGTGATCTCCGGCAGACTGCTGTTCTGTCATCTCTGACAATGGATCTGTGAATTTTTCTGATAAGATACTATTTGTTCTGTTTTTCATATGTTCCTCCTTCCGCCTCTCCAAGCGCGCAGGAACAATGGTCTTTCGACCAACTTATTAATCTACCATACTATGAGTTTTTTTTCTACCATTTTCTGTAATGACATTATTATGCCGTACTTTGCATGTGGATATGTAAGCCCTCCCTGAAAATATACAGCATAAGGCGGACGCATAGGTGCATCGGCTGAAAGCTCTATAGATGATCCGGAGACAAATGCTCCTGCCGCCATTATAACCGGTGAATCATACCCAGGCATATCCCATGGTTCAGGACGAACATAACTGTCAACCGGTGCAGCCGCCTGGATTCCCTCGCAGAACGCAACGACACGCTCCGGGGTCTGCAGTTCCACTGCCTGTATTATGTCGTATCTCTCCTCGGTGCTGTCTGGAACTGACTTAAAACCTAGACCCTCATATACATTTGCCGCAAATATGGCCCCCTTAAGCGCACTTGCAGTGACTGTTGGAGCCATGAAGAGTCCTTGCGTGAGTGCCTTTGTGTTGCCAAGGGATGCTCCGACTTCCTTGCCAAGACCTGGAGTAGTCAGTCTGTAGGATGCATTCTCCACATATTCCTTCTTTCCACAGATATATCCACCTATAGGGGCAAGTCCGCCACCCGGATTCTTGATGAGGGAACCGACCACAAGGTCTGCACCGACATCCGATGGTTCTACCTCCTGTACAAACTCACCGTAACAGTTGTCTACCATACATATGATATCAGGATTTATGCTCTTTACCGCCTTGATAGCCTCTCCTATCTGCTGGACTGATAATGTCTTTCTGACCGCATATCCCTTGGATCTCTGTATCTCTACAAGCTTTGTTCTGTTGTTTATCGCCTTCTTTATCCCATCAATATCAAACTCTCCATCTGGTAGTAGATCGACCTGGGCATATGTCACACCATATTCCGCAAGTGAACCTCTTGAATCCCTGATACCGATTATCTCGTCCAACGTATCATATGGTTTTCCGGCAATTGCAAGTATCTCATCACCTGGACGGAGATTGCCAAACATAGCCGTACATAGCGCATGAGTTCCGCACACTATCTGGCTTCTCACCAGTGCATCCTCAGTGTGAAACACATCTGCATATATCCTTTCAAGAGCATCTCTTCCATCGTCTGTATATCCGTAACCTGATGAACCGGCAAAGTGAGCCTCTGACAGCCTGTTGTCCTGCATTGCCTTGAGCACCTTCAGCTGATTTATCTCGCTGACAGCATCTATTTTCGCAAATCTGTCTTTGAGTTTCTCCTCCACGCTGTTACAGTACTCAAACACTCTCTCATCTACATTAAGTGACTTATAATAGTCCTTCAGCATATCCTTCATCTCTGTATAATCTCCTTTTCGCGAAGCCTTTCTATCATGAACGACAATATATCCGCCTCGCTGTCAAATTCATTTTTGTTTACCCAGGTGACCTGTTTTTCCCTCTTAAACCAGGTGACCTGTCTCTTAGCAAAATGTCTTGTATCCCTCTTTAATGTATACACAGCCTCATCTAAAGTGTATCGTTCCTGGATATAATCGATCATCTCTTTGTATCCGAGTCCCTGCATGGACACAAGATCTCTGCTATATCCCTCATCCACCAGGGATTTGACTTCGTCAAGAAGCCCATCTTCAAGCATGATGTCAATCCGTCTGTCTATTCTATCATATAATTTTTGCCTGTCATCATTTAACACAAAATATTCAAAATTATATGGCGATTCCTTCTGGGACTCTGCCTCATTGTGCTCAGATATCTTCGTGCCGGTCTTCTTGTAAAATTCTAGCGCCCTGATCACTCTCTTTACATTATTTTCATGTATCTTCTCCGCAGACTCAGGATCCACACCCGCAAGCATATCATGTATATATGAGTTGCCATGTTCAGCGGCAAGGGTCTGCAGTTCCTCGCGGTAGGACATATCATTATCGTTATCCTCAAAATTTATATCATACAAAAGTGCCTGGATATAAAATCCTGTACCGCCTACTACGACTGGTATCTTTCCTCGACTGTATATATCCTTCATGGCCTCAAGTGCATATTTTTTGAAAAGCACAACATTGAAGTCCTCTCCCGGATCAAGAATATCTATCAGATGATGCCTAACCCCCTGCATCTCTGATTGCTGTATCTTGGCTGTGCCTATATTCATTTTTCTGTATACCTGCATGGAATCGGCTGAAATGATCTCACCATCCACAGCCTTAGCCAGCCCTATCGAGAGCGCCGTCTTGCCGACAGCTGTAGGTCCGGTTAGAATTATCAATGGTCTGTTATTCATACATATCTCCTACACTATACGCTTGAACTTTTTCTCTATCTCCGCCTCAGTCATGGATATGACCGTCGGACGTCCATGAGGGCAGGTGTACGGATTTTCAAGCTTTAAGAGCTGGTCGATCAGTGCATCAGCTTCCTTGAAGCTTATTTCCGTATTACCCTTTATCGCAGCCTTGCACGCCATAGTTGACAGCTTATGTATAAACACATCTATGGTAACTTTTTTCGCACTGCTGCTCGCATCTGCGATAAAGTCTATAAACAGTTCTCTGCCGTCAAGCCCGAACAGGTTGTCAGGGACAGCGTTAAGCTTGAATTCCCTGCCACCAAAGTTTTCTATCTGATATCCAAGGGCCTCAAACGTTTCCATGTTCTCATGAAGAAACTCTATCTCTGTAGCACTGAGAGTCACCACCGCAGGAGGCATAAGATACTGTGAATATATCTTCTTGTTCTTATAATTCTCCATGAGTTCCTCATACTTTACCTTCTCATGGGCAGCATGCTGATCCATGATGAAGAACTTTCCGTCATACTCTATGAGCCAGTATGTCTTGAATAGCTGTCCTATAAGTCTATGTTTTGCACGGGCTTCCTTGGTCAGGAACTTCTCCTGGAACATATTCTGCTGGACATACTTCCTGTCATCCACGGCCATATAGGATGCTTTACTCTCCGCAACTTTACTGCCTGGAATCTCCTGATGCCTGCCACTATATGAATATCCGGATTTTTGCGGTTGTTCATATGTATTGTTGTCAGACTTTTTTTCCGCAGATGTATTTGTATCTTTTGTCTCATCTATGACATCTATAATAGGTCTTACCGGAGCAGGTATATTATCTGGCTTTAACGGCTGCTGTAGCGCTGTAGATGTCCCCTCTGGTCTTGCTTGGCTCTCTGAAGTTGACGCTCTCTCCGGTTTCATCTGTCGCTGATCTAGTACAGGTGCGTTCTCCGACTTCACCAGGCTATTGTCTGTCACCATATGTGTCGGGGCTGCCTTTGCCTGTGCCACAGGACCAACAAGTGCCTCACGTCTCTTATTCTCAAACGCCTCTGGCGCATCTCCAACATTTCTCTGCTTATATGTCTCAGGTTTTGAATCCTTGCCTGGTGCCACATCAGGTATAAGCTCCTTAAACAAAAGCGTTTCCCTTATGGCATTGTAGGTGAAGCTGTAGATATCCTGGCTGTTTGCAAATTTCAGCTCCATCTTGGTAGGATGGACATTTACATCTAAAAGATCAGGTCTCACCTGGAAATTGATCTCTGTAAATGGAAACTTGTGTATCATGACAAATGTCCTGAATGCATCCTCGATCGCCTTTGTGAGCACCGCACTCTTTATATATCTGTGATTTACATAGTAGCCTTCAAACGATCTGTTTCCCCTTGATATACAAGGCCTTGCTATATATCCGGAGATCTTCATATAGTCATTCTCCGCATTTATCTCAAGAAGATTTGAGGTGATGTCTCTTCCATAGATATGGTAGATTATATCCCGCAGTTTTCCATTTCCGGATGTAAACAGCTTGTCAGTTCCATTTGAGATGAACTTAAATGAAATTTTAGGATGAGACATGCATATACGACACATAAGGTCGTATATATAGCTTATCTCCGTCAGATCAGTCTTCATGAACTTCTTTCTCGCCGGTGTATTGTAGAAAAGATTTCTGACAATGATGGTTGTTCCACCTGGAGCGCCTATCTCCTCGCTAGATATCTCCCTGCCACCGTGTATCTGGTATCTGAGTCCCGTCACATCGTCAGCAGTCTTTGTTATCATCTCAACCTGTGCAACCGACGCAATACTGGCAAGAGCCTCACCTCTAAAGCCCAGCGACGAGATACTTAATAGATCCTCAACAGTCACAAGCTTACTTGTGGCGTGTCTCAGAAATGCAAGCTTCACCTCGTCCTTCTTTATTCCGGAACCGTTGTCTGTGACTCTGAGAAATGAGAGTCCACTGCCCTTTACCTCAACAGTTATTGCTGTGGCGCCTGAGTCTATGGAATTTTCCACAAGCTCCTTTATGACCGAGCTTGGCTTCTCAATAACCTCACCGGCCGCTATCTTGTTTATCGTATTCTGGTCTAATACTTTTATCATTACTTATCGCTCCTTATTATTTAAGTCGCTCCTGCAATTCATTTAAATAAAGTAATGCCTTCATAGGTGTCATGTTGGACAGGTCAACACACTTTATGTCCTCAATCACCTGTGACTCGGCAAGTGAGCCAAACATTGACATCTGGGTGTCATCATTTTTCGGCTTGAAATCATTTGTAATTTTTATCTCTTTCAGCTTGTTTGTTATGTCCTTATCAATAAGCTGATTGCATATCTCATTAGCTCTGGCTATAACGACATCCGGCACGCCGGCAAGCTTTGCAACCTGTATGCCGTAACTTCTGTCGGCTCCTCCCTTGACAATCTTTCTGAGGAACACTATGTCGTCTCCGTCCTCCTTGACAGCTATACAGTAGTTGTTCACAGCCGACAGCTTGCCCTCAAGCTCCGTGAGCTCATGGTAATGTGTTGCGAACAATGTCTTTGCACCGAGTAGTTCGCTGTTGCTTATATACTCCACGACAGCCCATGCGATTGCGAGTCCGTCATATGTGCTTGTTCCTCGTCCTATCTCATCAAGAATAAGCAGACTGTTCTTTGTTGCATTTCTGAGAATATTTGCAACCTCGCTCATCTCCACCATGAATGTGGATTGCCCAGATGCAAGGTCGTCGGAGGCTCCTACTCTTGTAAATATCCTGTCGCAGATGCCTATATCCGCAGATGCCGCAGGGACAAAGCTACCAACCTGAGCCATGAGTACTATAAGCGCAGTCTGTCTCATGTATGTGGACTTACCAGCCATGTTAGGACCAGTTATGATAGATATCCTGCTCTCATGGTTGTTCAGATATGTGTCATTTGTGATGAACATGTCGTTGTTCAACATCTTCTCAACAACTGGGTGTCTTCCATCCTTGATATTGATAACTCCATCGTTATTGATATCTGGTCTCACATATCCATTTTTTATTGCAACATACGAAAGAGAGCACAGTGCGTCTAGCATAGCTATATTGTGTGCTGTCCTCTGAACCCTTGTGAGTTCCGCCGCAAGTGTATCACGAAGTTCCACATAAGTGTTGTACTCCAGAGCTACAAGCTTATCAGATGATCCAAGGATAACTCCAGCCAGTCTGTCAAGCTCCTCAGTGGTGTATCTCTCAGAATTGGCAAGTGTCTGCTTTCTGATGAAGTAGTCCGGGACTAGACTCTTATATGAGTTTGTTACGTCAAAATAATATCCAAACACCTTATTGAATTTTATCTTGAGGTTCTTGATACCTGTCTTTTCCCGCTCCCTGGCCTCGAGTTCTGCTATCCAGTTTTTGCCATCGGTTGTCGCGTTCTTCAGTGTATCTATGTCCTCAAGATATCCATCCTTGAATATTCCGCCTTCCCTGATAAGTATAGGCGGTTCATCAACTATAGCGCGGTCAAGCAGTTCGTATAGATCATGCAGGTCATCAATTCCCTCCCTGATTTCCGTAAGTCCATCCGAATAAAAATTACCAAGCACCTGTATGATGGCCGGAAGCAGATGTATGGAAGTCTTAAATGCCAGAAGATCCCTTGGATTTGCAGTTCTCAGTGATATTCGTGTCATAAGTCTCTCAAGATCATATATGGTATTCAGATACTCACGAATTTCATCTCTGTCTATTACAGAATTGTTAAGTTCTGCTATGGCGTCAAGTCTAGCCTCTATATCATCTTTATGGATAAGGGGCTGCTCTATCATATTTCTGAGCATTCTCGCTCCCATGGCCGTCTTGGTCTTATCCATTACCCACAGCAGTGAGCCTCTCTTCTGTTTATCCCTAAGTGTTTCTGTCAATTCCAGATTTCTTCTCGATGAGCTGTCTATGATCATATAGTCTTCGATTGAATACACATCCATTCTGTTGATATGATCCAGCGAATTCTTCTGAGTCTCATGGAGATATTGCAAAAGTGCACCTACAGAAATCAGAATATCCTCCTGATCATCTTCTATGCCCAGACCATCTATAGATCCGACCTTGAACTGTCTCTTTATAAAGTCCTCGCATGTATCATCATTGAAGTAGTGTGATGGAGCCTCGGATATCGTTATCTTCATTTTCTCCTTCATGTAATCAAAGTTCAGATCACATGACAAAAATGCTCCATTTCCTATGATCTCCGTCGGAGAATATTTGTTGATCTCATCGTACAATTTGGCTGTGGATGAGACATGGCAGGAACGGAACTCTCCTGTAGTGATATCGCACACTGCTAAGCCATACTCCTCATTGCATCCAAATATGCACATGAGATAATTATTCCTCGTTTCATCAAGAATAGCCTGGGACATATTTGTACCAGGCGTGACTATTCGTATAACCTCTCTCTTTACTAGACCCTTTGCAAGCTTCGGATCCTCCATCTGCTCGCATATAGCTACCTTGTAACCCTTCTCTATCAGCTTGTTAATATAAATGTCACAAGCGTGATACGGAACACCGCACATAGGTGCCCGTTCCTCCTGACCGCAGTCCCTGCCGGTCAGTGTTATCTCAAGTTCTCTGGACGCCGTCAAGGCATCATCGAAGAACATCTCGTAAAAATCTCCCAGTCTGTAGAAGAGAATACAGTCCTTATACTGATTCTTAACTTCCATATACTGAGCCATCATTGGTGTTAATGCTGCCACTTCAACTACTCCTATTCTGCTAATTCACCCATGTAATAAAATCCCTTGCACTCAACAAGCTTTACATTCAGTATCTTTCCAACCATCTCCGCACACCCAGGGAAATGGACAAGTATGTTATTCGATAGTCTTCCAGTCAGGAGACCATCACCCTTCTCGTCAAAGCCCTCAACAAGGACCGGCTGTGTCTGCCCCTTTATCGCAAGTGTCTTCACATCACTTATCTCCTGAACACGCCTTAAAAGCCTGTTGTATCTATCCTGTATCTCTTCCTTTGTGGAACCGTTCTCCATGCCGGCTGCCGGAGTACCGGTTCTCTTTGAATATATAAATGTAAATGCAGTGTCGTACTGCACCTTCTCAACCACATCCATAGTCTCAAGAAAATCCTCCTCGGTCTCACCAGGAAAACCGACGATGATATCTGTAGTAAGTGATATCTCCGGAACCTTCGTCCTTATACGGTCGACAAGCGCAAGATAAGATTCCTTTGTATACCGCCTGTTCATGGCATTAAGTATCTTCGTCGAACCCGACTGTACCGGCAGATGCAGATGTCTGCAGACCTTAGGATTATCCGCTATCACATCTATCAGCTCATCCGACAGATCCTTTGGATGAGATGTCATAAATCTGACTCTCTGAATCTTCTCTATGGTGCATATTCTTCTGAGCAGTTCGGCAAATGTGATCGGATGTTCGAGATTCTTGCCGTAGGAATTGACATTCTGCCCCAGCAGCATGATCTCAACCACTCCATCATCAGCCAGTCTCTCACATTCCGCTATAATATCCTCTGGATTTCTGCTCCGTTCCCTACCTCTTACATAAGGAACAATACAGTATGTGCAGAAGTTGTTGCATCCAAACATGATATTTACACCTGATTTGAATGGGAATTCTCTGACTGCCGGGAGATCTTCCACAACCTCCTTTGCATCCTTCCATATATCTATCACCATACTTCCAGACTCTATCCTATTTACAAATATCTCTGCAAGTTTATAAACATTGTGAGTTCCAAATACCATATCCACAAATCTATAACTCTTGCTGATAATCTCGACTACATGCTGTTCCTGCATCATGCATCCACACAGAGCTATTTTCATCTCAGGATTCTTCTCCTTGAGATGTTTCATAAGTCCTAAATGTCCGTACACCTTTCTGTTGGCATTCTCCCTCACCGTACACGTATTATATATGATAAAGTCCGCATGTTCGGACTCTGTTCTCACATATCCCATCTGTTCAAGTATTCCGGCAAGCTTTTCGGAATCCCTGACATTCATCTGACAGCCAAATGTCTGGATGGAACAGGTGAGATCACGTCCAAGAGACTTACTTCTTGCTGTGACGTACTCCCTGCCTTTTCTTATAAAGTAATACTGCCTCTCCGGCTCCTCAAGCGGAGCTGGAAGCCCTAGATCTATGCTGTCAATAACGTTTTTCAAATCATTCATAATCTCTATGTATCCTTATCTATTTCTTTAAAGATGCGTAAACCCATTCGTAATTATTCATCTATGCCGAGCTTTCCAAGTATTCTCCCTATATCACCCATGGTATTTTTCACATTGGAATCTGCGGCATCCATGCTCATCTGTGTTTTTATGTCGGCAAGGTCAATATCCCTGTAATGGTCTATCGCTGCAATGTAATCAGGATCATGTTCAAAATGAACCTTCAACGCTCTCATGGTATCTCTGTATCCGAGCATGCTTCTGAATTTCACTGAATTTGCAGAAAAATTCAGGGTTCCGTCTATGAGATCACCAAGACTCACACTTGGATATATCTCTATGAAATCCGCATCAGGATACTCCGAAAGCTCCTTCCTTGAATCCGCGTTCAGCCCACACACCACAATATGTCTGTATCCAATATCGTACAGTGGTTTCACTGGAACATTATCCGCAAGCCCACCATCACAGTACTCTTTGCCATTATATGTAACTGACTCATATAGGAGAGGAAGTGTCGATGACGCCATGACTACAGTATTTATCTCCTCTTTATTCTTACCTGATAGGTCTATATACTCAGCATTTTTAGGTCCATCCTGAACGCATTCAGCAATAGTCGCATATATCTTCGGAATACCGGACGAAAGCTTATCATAATCCAGATAACTGCCCATGAGTTTCAACATTTCTTTTCTGGATAAAAATCCCAGTTTGTCGTTGAACAACAGATCCGAGTCAACATCAAACACAGTCTCAAAATGTATCTGCCTCCATGCATCATCACATCTGTCTGGATCGTTGCACGCAAAGAGAACAGCATTTATTGCTCCTATCGATGTGCCAGATATCGCATCTACTTTTTTCATGAGCCCATATTCTGTGAGTGCTCTGTAAACTCCAAGCTGGTATGCACCCTTGCCTCCGCCTCCTCCAAGACAAAGTGCATATCTGTCATTACCTGAATTCGATGTACTATCGCTTGTATGTGGCGATGATGTCTCCCGCATTTTGTCTATTTGAATCTTTTTTTCAAGTTCAGCAATCTTCGCCGCTATCTCATCCCTGTTCATTTACCCCATGACCTCCTCATGATATAACCTTTGATTCTGTTACTATGATATGCGGTTTTATGTCGGTCTGTTCACTGGCTATGGATTCAACTATCTGGCAGTCATATGCCAGGGCCGCAGTGACGAGATATTCATGCTTTTCAAGATATCTGTCGTAATAACCACCGCCAAAACCTATCCTGCTGCGCGTTTTGTCAAATGCCACTCCAGGCATGAACATTAGTCCGTCTTTGATCTCGCTCCGGTCATCGGACTTTGGTTCGAGTATTCCAAAGTTTCCAGGAGCAAGTTCTCCATAGTCTGCAATTTCTATAAATTCCATCTCTTTCCCATAAACCTTTGGAACATATACATGCTTGCCGTCAGCCCACGCCCTCTCAATTATAAGCTTTGTATCCACCTCATTTCCCTTTGATATGTATGCACATATATTACGGGCATTCACATATTCCGGAAGTTCTGAGAGACGCTTGCATATAAGTTCAGATCTCCGTACACAGTCAGCTCTGTCCATGGCATTCCTGACCGCTTTTATTCTCTTCCTTATAACGGCTTTGCTGCCGGAATTAACATTATTTTCGCTACTCATGATCAAGCCCGCATCTATGCCTTTCTTGTAGGATCAAGATCCTGTAGTTTTGTTATGGATCCATCTTTCTCCTTGATATCAATGTTGTTGAGAGTGCTTCTCAGATTATTCCTGATTGCAAATATATATTCCTGACGAAGCTGCTGCTGTTCAGCCTTCTCTTCATCGCTGAGCCCTTCCGCCTTAGACTTGTGATATAACTCATTTATGCGTGCAATTTTTGCCGCATCCATTATAGATTCGTTCATAACTAAATAAGATACTCCTTGTTTAATATAAATCTCACCACGTCAAAATCATGATCCTTATACGCCGTGAACAGTGTACCGATACTTTCTCCGCTCATAACCCTGACTATATTGTCCATGTCTGCCCCTGATACTATGACCATATCCGAATTGGAGTTTGTCGCAATCCTCGCGGCAGCGATCTTTGTCGTCATGCCACCCGTTCCATATTTGGATCCTGCACCTTTTCCCATATCCATGATATGATCGTCTATACAGTTGACCTCTGGAATGAGTCTGGCACCAGGATTATTGTGCGGATCATCAGTGTACAGTCCGTCTATATCAGTGAGCAGTATAAGAAGATCGGCATGGATCATGGATGCAACTATTGCTGAAAGCGTATCGTTATCGCCAAATGCAACGCTGTCATCAAGCTCATCGATGGCAACAGTATCATTCTCATTGACTATAGGCACAACGCCAAGCTGAAGCAGTTCATTGAATGTGTTGATTGCATTCTTTCTCCTCTCATCCGATGATATGACATCAAAAGTCAGAAGAACCTGAGCTGCCGTGCTGTGATACTCCTGAAACAGCTTCTGGTATATCATCATGAGCTGTCCCTGTCCAACTGCTGCACACGCCTGTCTGAGCGACGTCGTCTTAGGTCTTCTGGCAAGTCCAAGCGCCTGTACCCCGACGCCGATTGCTCCAGATGATACAAGAACCACATCCTTATCCTGATTCCTAAGGTCACAAATGATGCGGACAAGCTTTTCAAGCTTTGTGTAGTCTAGTCCGCCTGTTTCCTCGTGTATGAGCGATGACGAACCTATCTTAATAACTATCTTCTTTTTGTCTTTCAAATATTCTCTGTCCATTTATATTCTCCTGTGTACGACCTGTACTCCTGTATATTTATATTATTTTATATCTGTACTGTCTGTTATAGAATCACTGCTGTATCTGGAGGCAATGGCCTCCGCAACCTTCATTCCATCCACGGCAGCAGAGGTTATTCCCCCAGCATACCCGGCTCCTTCACCGCACGGATATATGCATGTGCCCTCGCTTCTAAGATCCTCACCCCTTATCATCCTTACAGGCGATGACGTTCTCGCCTCTATTCCAGACAAAACGGCATCGTCAGAGGAATACCCTGGCATTCTCCTGTCAAATGACACAACTCCTTCTATTATAGCATCCTTTATATACTCTGGCAAACAGCATTTAAGGCTCGTAAGCCTGTACTGTCCCTTTATCTGAGGTGTGACACCGCCAAGTTTTTCTGATGGCCTGTCGTCTCTATAATCTCCAAAAAGCTGTACAGGAACTGCTCCATTTCCCGCATCATACGCAGCTTTTTCCCACTTTCTCTGAAACTCCATACCTGCAAGAGGATGAGCTGAACCAAAGTCGTCAGGGGTGACATTTACCACTATGGCACTATTGGAATTTTCACCGTCTCTTCCACTGTAACTCATTCCATTTACACAGATCATGCCCGGCTCAGATGATGCATTGACAACATATCCACCCGGGCACATACAGAATGAATATACCGCCCTGCCATTTGACGCCTGGTGTGTCATCTTATAGTCCGCCGCAGGGAGCAGTTTCTTGTACAGCGGATCATCACCGTACTTCATAACATCGATATCAGACCTTTTGTGCTCAATTCTAAGTCCCATTGCAAATGACTTCTGCTCCATAGGAATTCCAGATCTGTAAAGCATCTCCACAGTATCTCTTGAACTGTGTCCAAGAGCCAGCACAAGTGCATTTGTCCTGTACGTACGAAGCTCGCCGCTCACAAGGTCCTTTACATGCACATCAACCTCGTCATCCGAGAGCTTGTCATACCCAACAAAAAGACTTTCAAACATCACATCTCCGCCAAGTTTTATGATGTCACACCTCATATTTTTTACGACAGCTGCAAGCACATCGGTGCCTATATGTGGCTTATTTATGTAGGTGATGGATGAGTCTGCCCCATATCTGACAAATGTGTTCATCACCTCGGTACGTCTTCCAGAGCCATCTTTTATGACAGTGTTGAGCTTTCCATCGGAAAATGTTCCGGCACCACCCTCACCAAATTGCACGTTGCTGTTTGGATCAAGTTCGGCTTTGCCATCCCAGAATGAATTTATCTGCTTCATTCTCCTGTCAACGTCCATTCCACGCTCGATAACCAAAGGCTTAAATCCCACCCTGGCAAGATAAAGCGCTGCAAAAAGTCCTGCAGGTCCTGTTCCCACAACAACCGGTCTGTGCTTCATAGGAACATTTCCTCCATCAGGGAAACTGTATGTCACAGTATTTGTTAACATAATATTATTATTGTGAAGCTGCTTAACGAGCTTCTGCTCATTTGGAACTTCAACATCTATTGATGCGATATATTTAACCTGGTTTCGTTTTCTGTCATCCAACGACAATTTGAAAATATGATAAGGGGGTATATGTTTTATTTTAAGATTTTTCCTTATCACATCCTCAATATCTCTCTGTTCAAATTTCAGTCCTAATTTTACATTATTTATTCTTATCATGAGTAAGTCTCTTTCCCGCAGCCTCACCTGCGCGCATACCGGTCATAACAGCCCACATTATATTATAACCACCACATTTTCCTGTGACATCTGCATACTCACCTGCCACATACAATCCCTTATATCCATCAGCCTCCATGGAATCAGGACGTAGCTGCCTCGTATCTATCCCTCCGCAGGCTGCTTGTGATTCATCATATCCGCCATGACCTGATATCTCAAATCTCATATGCTTGATTTCAAAAACCATTCTGTCAAGTTCTTCATCAGTTAATCTGGCAGCCGTAACTGACTTCAGTTCCAGTCTGTTTATTATGAATCTGGCGATCTTTTCATTGACAAGGCCATTAGACATAGCCTCCAAACGTCTGTCGGGATTGCTGTCTCTGAATTTTCTCAGATATCCCAACACGTCATCCTCATCCATCTCAGGAACAAGCGTGACCTCTACCACCGGTGTTCTGCCATCATTCAAAAGGTCAATACATTGCATACTCAGGTTGAAAACAGCAATTCCGGACAGCCATCCATCAGCAAACTGTATTTCACCAGACTCGGAATCGTATACATCTCCATCACAGAGAAGTGATACCCGGCATCTTGCACGGACTCCGGCAAGATCAGATGTATCCTCACGAGTCTTTAACCTGCAGAGCGCAGGATGAGGCGCTATTGTTCTGATATCTGTATTTTCTAAAAGTCTGTATACAGATTCTGTTCCCCCAAGCTTTGGAGCGGCCGCACTTCCAGGCGCAGCCACAACTGTTCTCGCCGTATATTCAGCGCAGTCAGTAACGATTCCGTACATCTCGTCTGTGGGTTCCACAGACTCAGCTTCCTCTGTTGTATGTATCTCGATTCCAAGATGTTTTATTCTGTCTGAAAGTGCCCACACAACAGTGGACGCCTGCATGGACTGGGGATAAAGATATCCGCCGTCATCATATATTGCAACACCAAGATCCATAAAGAATTCCTTAAGTTTTTTATAGCTCTCCGTATTTATTATCTGATATGGGAAAAATTCATTACAGCTGTGGTAACTCGACAGATCAAGGGCCGAGTTTGCAATGTTACATCTGCCATTTCCTGTTGCATATAGTTTTTTCCCAAGCTTTTTGTTCCTGTCAATTATCAGAATCTTTGCCTTTTCACACGTCTCCTTCGCCTTTATCGCTGCAGTCATTCCCGCCGGACCGCCGCCGATCACTATAGTATCATATATCATCTCTTCACCTGTTCTCTCTAGTTTAATGTATCTAAATCGTTTCCATTTAAATTAAATCGTTTATATTAACCTTATATATTTTTGATTTTTCCATTTTTTTCAATCTTCTTCAATAGATACCACAAATTTCTCTGCATCCGCAATGTCTTCAAAATATATCCTCTTTGAAAGGCATTTCCTGATCCTTATATCCACAGACTCAAATGGTATACCCGTTTCAAAGCAAATGCTCCCATATCTGTTAAACACCGTTACGCATCCATTATACAGTCCCACATAGAAGAATCTGTGCTCAAATTCCGCCTCGGCACCGACAACTATGCCGCCCATCAGATCTGGGGAGACATTGTCCATAGCTATCATATCTTCTTTTTCTTTTTCGCTGCGATGAGATCTCTGCCCCATGTCATTATATTGCCTGTTGCTCTGCAGAACAACCTCTCTGCAGAAAAATGCAAACGCAAATATACTGATAATGATAATAAATAAATACACGGCTCTTTTCAAGCAGAAAACCCTCCTTTTATGTCATCTATCTTCAGATGATGATGCTGAAAGCGCATAAATACACTCTCTTCTCTGTATTAGGGATATCCATTTTTGCTGTATCTATACCGGTTCATGTTGCGTTCAAAACATAAAAAGCGGATATTTATATATCAGATCTGTTTACGATCAAAATATATAATATCCGCTTTAAAATAAAATATATTATCCTGTCATATCAGGATCCGTCAGGGATCCTTTATTATTCCCATACAACTCCTGCCTTGTTATCACTCTCAAAAACTGTCACATATGTCTTACCAGGATTAAGCTTTAATTCCTTGCCATCCTCTGTATAGTACTTTGTGACTGCGCTGTCATCAGACTTGGTCCATGTAACAGGTATGAGCTGTCCGTCAGATACATAGTATCCATCTCCTGAACCGACCAGATCAATGAGCTGTCTGTCATGGTCATCTATGCTTGTGTAATGAGCAAACTGTATGATGATATTCTTGAATGAAAGCTGCTTACCTGTGAGATCATCTATCTGCTTGTCACCATATTGGAATCTCTTGTATACCTTGTTTTTTGAATCATATTCAAACCAAGGCTGTGTATATACAGACATATTAAGTGTGAGTTTCTTCACTGCCTCACCTCTTGGCGCTGTGTCTTCCTCATTAAACTCGAATTTGCTCTTGAAGTTCTTCTCATGCTCCGTTCTACAGCCCAGATAATCAAGACCAGCCTTTATCATGTCACTGTTTGTATATACATTGTGCGGAGCCTCTCTGTCGGATGATCTGTAGAACGAAACAGATCCCTCACCACCAAGGCCACTTATATGATCTATTCCCGTTTTGTCAAGCTCCTCCTGTCCCTGTGGAGACTGTCCATAATGCATGTAAATGGCATCATACTCCATGGCTGTTGTAACATAGTAAGGTCTGCAGCTTCTTATGGAACCAACTTTCTCAAGGTTGCTGTAATCACTATATATAGCAAGCATTCTTGTGATTCCGCCCTCTACAACAAATTCGTATAGGATATCTGCCTGGCCGATTCCTGACTGAGGGATTGCATTCTCAATATTGTTGATCATGACAGCAAGCGGACGTCCATACTCTTCTTTTCTCTTTGTGTTCCACTGACCTGTGAGATCGTTATATATTCCCTCATGAAATGTCTCATCTATCGCATCCGCAGACTTCATCATATCAGTCTGTGTAACGTCAACCTCCGCCTTTGCCTCTGTTGTAGCTGCTGTACTTGGCTCCTCCTTGGAACCACATCCAAACAGTGAAAGTCCCATAACCACTGCAGTGGCAAGAACAAGTCCCTTCTTTAATCCCTTTTTAGATTTCTTCATAGTCTCTCGTGTATCCTTTCGTAGTAAGTATTTTTTCCTGCATGTCTTCCATGACCTTACGCTCATCTTCCTCCATGTGGTCATACCCCGACAGATGGAGCATGCTGTGGGCAACAAGAAAAGCCAGCTCTCTCGTCTTTGAGTGATTGTACTCAGCTGCCTGCTCATACACCTTGTCAATAGATATTACGATATCTCCCAATAGCAGTTCACCTGTAGTAAGATCAAAGTTGTCACACCGGCTATCCTCGAGACCATCAAAGTTTCCAGGAATTGTATAATCAATCAGCGGAAATGACAGGACATCTGTAGCCCTGTCAATATTCCTCTGCTGGTTATTAATCTCATGTATGGAGTCATTGTCCGTCAGAAGGACATTGACCTCACACACATATGGGCATTTGAGAAAATCCAGAGACGCCTGTATTATCTCATTTATCACCGTCTCATAATTTTTTATCTCTATATCCCCATATTCATTCTCAATATTAACTGACATATCACTTTCCTCTGTTTTTCTGGGCAGTGCGGGAACTAGACGGTCTTGAGCCCGATCTTGACTTATCCTGTCTGCTCATCTTATCTTCATATTTCTCATATGCATTTACTATCTTCTGTACAAGAGGATGTCTTACAACATCCAGACTCGTCAGATGACAAATGCTTATATCATCTATATCCTTAAGGACCTTAAGTGCCACATCAAGTCCTGACTGGGCATCGTGCGGTAGATCTTTCTGCGACAGATCTCCTGTTACGATCGCCTTGGAACCAAATCCAATTCTCGTCAGGAACATCTTCATCTGCGCCGGCGTGGTATTCTGTGCCTCATCAAGGACAATATATGCATTGTCCAGAGTACGTCCTCTCATGTAAGCCAGCGGGGCGACCTCTATAAGCCCTTTCTCCATATTCTTCATAAACGACTCGGCGCCCATGATCTCATAGAGTGCATCGTACAGCGGTCTGAGGTATGGATCAACTTTACTCTGAAGATCTCCCGGCAAGAATCCAAGCTTTTCACCAGCCTCAATAGCCGGTCTTGTTAGGATGATCCTTCCGACTTCGTTATTCTTAAATGCAGTTATAGCTTTTGCCATGGCAAGATATGTTTTGCCTGTTCCTGCAGGTCCCACACCAAACACTATCATAGACTTTTCTATCGCATTGACATATGATCTCTGTCCAACAGTCTTCGGCTTTATAGGCTTGCCGTTTGTCGTATGACAGATTATATCCCTGTCTATCTCTGCGAGATTCTCCTTTGCCTCCTGTGGGTGATCATTGACCATGGATATTACATAGTCTACCTTCTGTTCATCAAGAACAGCCCCCCGGTCAGCCATATCAAAAAGCTGATCTATGACCTGAATGGATCTCTTTACCTTATCCTCCGTACCGCTCACCTTCAGCTTGTCATCCCTCAGTATCATGGATACGTTAAAAATCTTCTCGATCTTTTTTATGTTGGCATCAAACTGACCAAATACTGTCTGGACATAATTGGATGCCACTGTAATAGATTCTGAATAATCTCCCAATTTCCAATCTCCTGTCTTTGATTTTATCTGTTTGTCTGTCTCAGTCTGCCTCAGTTTCAATGTTGTTTCCGGACACCACATTTCTCAAAGTTCTCGGAAATCCAACTGACATTCTCACTATCATATTTCCATCGGCAACGAGCTTATCAGACCTATTAGTTATAATAACATTTTTTTGTACAATTTGCACCCCTTTTTCCTGTAATTCACCAATATATGTCGCAATATGCTGCTCAGCCAGTGCTTTCATCTCATCCTCAGAATATTCCCGGCCCTCTATGTTACATACATGATTTCTTGATATCTGTATAGCAAACGGCAGATAAAAATCGCCTATATGCAACCAGTGCTCACTACTTTCCGTATCATATTCCTGTTGACCTTCAAGCCTTCCGCCATCTTTTCTATCATAGACAGACATAATCTTTTTCCCGACTCTGAGACTGATCGATCCCACAAATGTATCCGACACCTTTTTTTTGTAGTGTCTCGCCTCCACCTCGTCATGATATGGCATGCTGAACTGTCCTATGATCTCTCCCTGGGCCGATACATATCTTGTATCTACGATCTCACTTTCATCATTACATATATTTACAGCCCCCAATATAAGTGTATCCCCCTTTTTTACCTCATCGCCAACACTTACCACCGGAGTCCCCATGGATGTGACAATAGAATAAACTGTACAGTTAACAGAAGACACAATATCACATGGTGTATCCAGGGTATCATCCGTGAACACATCCACAGATTCACTGAGCCTCACTGTGAGTTTTGTGCCACTGATGCTGCAGGATACCCAGCACACCTCTTCCAGATTATCTGATATTGTTCCCTGCAAAACGGCTGTATCTATAGTTTCCTTTCTCCTACCGTAGCAAGGATAATTCTTCTCTATAACATTGAGGACTTCCTCCTCTGTATAGTTTCCACATCCACTGATATCAATACGCCACACATACAGAGATTCTATGTAAATGTATACAGCAAAGAGCACTATCCCTAGCAATACGGACAGCCGTCTCCTGTTTTTCATGAATTTCTGCCTCAGACTCTTCTGCTCTGTTATCTCTATGTCGAACATACAGTTTCTTGCTATTTCCCTTACCTTTTCGGTTTCATCGCAATAAATATACAAGGCCTCTTTATCATGGTTTTCATCACGCCATGTCTTTATCCCTTTATGTCCACAGATATTCATAAGCCTCAGCAGAGTACGCTCATCCCCATCTATTTTCACATAGCCTCTGATTTCACGTCTCATATCCATAATCACACCGTAAGCCAGTCTACACTGCTTATCACACCATAGATCTTTATCTCGTAACCTGTATAGTAATCAATCTGCAGTCCAGTACCGTATATGTTGAGAATGCCCTTTCGAGTCTTAACCGAAATTCTCTCATCATGGCAATATATCACATGTCTGAAGTTCTCTATCAGAATCTCTTCATTGTTAAATACCGTCATCCTTGACGTAGAACACTTTGCATCAGGACACCATCCCGGTGGTTCCATCTCTATGACTTTCTTTAATCTATCCTTCATAAACCCTCGAAATGCTTTTGGGATATTATATGAAAATGCATAAAAAAAGAGTACCGAATAAATTCGGTACTCCTAGAAATCAATTTAAAATCAAATATTAAATACTTATAAAATATTTATTATATATTCTGATTTATTTGGACTTATTTGTACTTACGCTTTCTAGCTGCCTCTGACTTCTTCTTACGCTTTACACTAGGCTTTTCGTAATGCTCTCTCTTACGAATCTCCTGCTGAATACCAGCCTTCGCACAATTTCTCTTAAATCTGCGAAGAGCGCTATCTAAGTTTTCGTTCTCTTTAACTATTACACTTGACATTCTCTCACCTGACCTCCCTCCAGTTGTAAATTATGCTACCAAATAACAACTGATTGGGTATTTTTAAGCACAAAATGTATTATATACATAAAATACCTAATCGTCAACAGAAAAATGACAAAATTATAAAATATCTGCGGCAACTGCTAGATGCCCGTTATGACAGCTGTGCCTGTGCCTCTGTAACAGCCTGCGCAAGGGCTGCATCTATTCCGTTAGGATCTTTGCCTCCTGCCTGAGCCATGTTTGGACGGCCACCACCGCCGCCACCAACGAGACCTGCCACAGCCTTGATGATATTGCCTGCATGTGCTCCCTTTGCAACAGCTCCGTCAGTTGCCATTGCTATGAGATTTACCTTGCCATCCTTTGCTGACGCAAGAACCACAATGCTGTCGCCGAGCTTGCTCTTGAAATCATCACCAAGATTTCTGAGTGAGTTCATATCAGTATCAGGAATAGCTGCTGTAAGTATCTTGATTCCATCCTTGTCAATTGCATTTGAAAGAACATCTCCGGCAGCTTCCTTAGCCATCTTATCCTTGAGTTTCTTATTCTCGTTTGTAAGTTCCTTAACCTCTGCAAGAAGCTGTTCGATTCTTGCTGCCACGCCGTGGATATCTGTCTTGGCTGCCTTAGCTGCTTCCACAAGCTCAGATTCCATGCTTCTGTAATACTCAAGAGCTCCAATAGATGTGAGTGCCTCTATACGTCTCGTACCGGCTGCAACGCCCGTCTCTGAGACAATCTTAAACATTCCTATAACTCCTGTGTTTGCTACATGTGTACCACCACAGAACTCCTTTGAGAAATCTCCGATTGATACAACACGTACCTTCTCGCCGTACTTCTCTCCAAAGAGCGCCATAGCTCCTGTCTTCTTTGCCTCATCAACCGTCATGATATCTGTGCAGACAGGTACGTCAAGCTGGATCTGCTCATTTACTATATCTTCAACCTTCTTGATCTCTTCCTTTGTCATAGCCTGGTCATGTGAGAAATCAAATCTCAATCTGCCTGGCTCAACAAGGGATCCGGCCTGCTCTACATGATCTCCGAGCACCATCTTGAGTGCCTTCTGGAGAAGATGTGTTGCTGAGTGGTTGTTGCATATGAGCGCTCTGTTCTCAGCGTCAACTGTAAGCTCTGCTTCATCACCGACATTCAGCTCACCTGACTCAACATAACCGATATGTGCTATCTTTCCACCTACAACCTTGACAGTATCCTCAACAACAAATGTTCCATTTTTGGTCTTGATGATACCCTTATCTCCTATCTGTCCACCCATTGTTGCGTAGAAAGGTGTCTCCGGAACTATAATAGTCGCCTGCGCTCCCTCTGATACTGTGTCAGCAAGAACAGACTTCTTATCTTTTCCCTCACCGAGCTCGGTTGTGATAGCAGTTATCTTGGACTTGTATGTCAGCTTATCATAACCAACAAATTCCGAGGTCATGTCAACTGGAAGTTGCTCATATACTGTTGCGTCGGCACCCATATATGTCGTAGTCTGCCTTGCATTTCTCGCGGTCTCCTTCTGAATGTTCATGCACTCAGTGAATCTTGCTTCATCCACCTCGATACCTTCCTCCTCGATGATCTCCTTTGTGAGGTCAAGAGGGAATCCGTAGGTATCATACAGCTTGAAGGCCTTGTCTCCTGAGAGAACCTTCTCACCTGCAGCCTTTGTCTCTTCTATATAATCTTTGAGGATAGCAAGACCTGTATCAATAGTCTTGTTAAAGCTCTCCTCCTCTTTGTCTATCTTATTAAAGATATACTCTTTCTTCTCACAAAGCTCTGGATAAGCGTCCTCCGACACCTCGATAACTGTCTTTGCAAGCTCTGAGAGGAACTTGCCCTTGATTCCGAGAAGTCTTCCGTGTCTCGCAGCACGTCTGAGAAGTCTTCTGAGAACGTAACCACGTCCCTCATTTGATGGAACGATACCATCAGATGTCATAAATGTAACTGAACGGATATGGTCAGTAATGAGTCTGATCGATACATCCTTCTCATGGTCTGTCTCGTACTCTACACCAGCCATCTCGCATACTTTGTCACGCAGAGCCTTGATCGTATCAACATCAAATATAGAATCAACATCCTGAACAACAACGGCAAGCCTCTCAAGACCCATACCTGTGTCTATGTTCTTCTGCTCAAGCTCAGTGTAGTTGTTGTGGCCATCATTGTTGAACTGTGTAAATACATTGTTCCAAACCTCCATGTATCTGTCACAGTCACAGCCTACCGTACAGCCAGGCTTACCGCATCCGTACTTCTCACCTCTATCATAATAAACCTCTGAACAAGGACCACAAGGACCTGCTCCATGCTCCCAGAAGTTGTCCTCCTTGCCAAATCTGAATATACGGTCAGCAGATACACCAATCTCCTTGTTCCATATATCAAACGCTTCATCATCATCCTGATATACTGATGGATAAAGTCTGTTCTTATCAAGTCCTACAACCTCTGTAAGGAACTCCCATGTCCAGGATATAGCTTCATGCTTAAAATAATCGCCAAATGAGAAATTACCCAGCATCTCAAAGAATGTACCGTGACGGGCTGTCTTTCCTACATTCTCAATATCTCCTGTTCTGATACACTTCTGACATGTTGTGACACGTCTCCTAGGTGGTACCTCCTGACCTGTAAAGTAAGGCTTAAGTGGTGCCATACCGGAATTGATCAACAGTAAGCTGTTGTCATTGTGTGGAATAAGTGAAAAGCTCTTCATTCTCAGATGACCTTTGCTCTCCATGAATTCCAGAAACATTTTTCTCAGTTCATTCACGCCATAATTTTGCATTGTCTAATATCCTCCACTCTATCTTCTGTCAGCCAGCTCTTCAGTAATATCTTTCCAGCTGATTCCTCTCTCTACCATCAGAACCATGAGATGATAAAGGAAGTCAGATATTTCATATTTTATATCTTCTGAATCAGGATTCATGGCTGCTATAACAATCTCAGTAGCACCTTCACCAACCTTCTTCAGAATCTTATCAATACCCTTGTCAAACAGATAGTTTGTATAAGATCCCTCACTTGGATCTTCCTTTCTATCCCTTATGGTATTATATACCTCCTCAAACACTTTCAGAGGATTAGTATCATTGTACTCCTTTCTCACCAGATCTGTAAAGAAACAAGTACGGCTGCCAGTGTGACATGCAGCACCTATCTGGGAAACCTTCGCAAGTATTGTATCCTTGTCACAATCAATAGTAAGTGACTTGACAAACTGATAATGTCCCGATGTATCTCCCTTCGTCCACAGTTCATTTCTGCTGCGACTCCAGTAAGTCATACGACCGGTTCTTATGGTTTTCTCGTATGATTCCTTATTCATATATGCTACCATGAGTACTTCACCTGTCTTATAATGCTGGGTAACACATGGAATAAGCCCATCTGAATTAAGCTTAAATTCGTCAAATGACATTGAGGACTCAAATAGGTTAACATCTATATTTGCGGCACGACAATCCTGCTTTATCTCCATTATATCCATCTTCTGAAGATTGTACAGGGAAATCGACTCTGCATTAGTCTTGTTCAGCATCTCTGCAACAGCTTCACCATTAGTCGAATATGTAGACACAATAACAGGCAGTGCAACAGTCTCTCGTATAGATTTAACAATATCCATATACTCTGGTACCATATTATTGTGAAGCAAAAGCAGCTCACCAGCACCAAGTTCCTTTAATTTTCTAGCATACTCCACCGGCTCATCGCACTCACTCAGATCTATAGTGCAGATGATTCTCTCGGAACCAAATCTGTCCGCAGCTTCAGTCACAAGCTCAGGATTGTTTATAGCTGCTGACTTCATACATACCTTTGAAGCACCTGCATATAAGAGTTTCTTTACATCCTCAAGCTTTCGGACACCACCGCAGGCTATAAGTGGAATATCAACGCTATCACATATCTGTCTTATGACATACACATTCGGCTCTCTGCCTTCCTTCGTTGCCCTGCTGTCAAAATACGCGATCTCGTCAGCACCTGCATCATTGTAATACTTTGCCATCTCCACAGCGTTGTTCAAGTCCAGACATGGAATTATCTTTTTGTAGATCATATCATTACTCATCTCGAGTCTGCACCTCCTTAAAGGGTACCTTTTGTAGAGAGAACCCTTCCATTTAATCTTCTGTCGTAAGTTGTTGCCTCATCAAGAGCCTTTGCAAATGCCTTAAATGCAGCCTCTATGATGTGGTGATCGTTCTCACCGGAGAACTGTTTTAAGTTGAGATTCATCTCTGCAGCGTACGATACCGCATAGAAGAACTCCTTGACCATCTGAGTGTCAAAATATCCTACTCTCTCTGTAGTGAGGTTCAGATCATAGACAAGATATGGTCTTCCTGACAGGTCAATAGCACACATTACAAGGGTTTCATCCATAGGAAGGAAGAAATTGCCAAATCTCTTGATGGCTTTTTTTTCTCCGACAGCCTCCTTGATAGCCTTGCCGAGCACGATACCAACATCCTCTATAGTGTGATGGCAGTCTACATACAAATCTCCCTTTACCGTCACATTGAGATCAAAAAATCCATGTTTTGCGAAGCTTGTGAGCATATGGTCAAAAAAACCTATACCTGTATCTATTTTAGACTGTCCTTTTCCATCTATATTTAATTCGAGGGTTATGTCCGTCTCGTTGGTCTTTCTTGTGCATTTTGCGATTCTTGCCGCTTTTTCTGCCATATCCCTGTCTCCTTCCCATATTCTATATCATAATGTATTATTTTTCAAATCTAACCGCTATCGAATTGGCATGGGCTGTGAGCTGCTCAGCCTTAGCAAATGTCTCTATGTCAGTGTGAACGGCCTCAAGCGCCTCTTTTGAATAGTAGATTATGCTTGATTTCTTGATGAAATCATCCACTGAAAGAGGTGAGAAGAACTTTGCTGTTCCATTTGTAGGAAGCACATGATTAGGACCTGCGAAGTAATCTCCGAGGGGTTCTGAAGAATACTCACCGATAAATATCGCTCCTGCATTCTTTACTCTTGTCATTACGTCAAACGGATTGGCTGTGACAATCTCAAGGTGTTCTGATGCTATGTCGTTTACCGCATCTATCGCATCATTAAGATTATCTGCAAGAAGAATATAACCATAGTTGTCTATGGACTTTCTCATTATTTCTTTTCTTGAAAGTTCATCTATAAACTTGTCTACCTGAACTGAAACCTTTTCTGCAAGATCCGCAGATGTTGTAACAAGGATAGCGGATGCCATCTCATCATGCTCAGCCTGTGAGAGCAGATCAGCAGCAACATACCTTGGATTGGCTGTATCATCCGCAAGAACCATTACCTCAGATGGTCCTGCTATAGAATCAATGCTGACATGTCCGTATACAGCTCTCTTTGCCAAAGCTACAAATATGTTTCCAGGACCAACTATCTTATCAACCTTTGGAATTGACTCCGTTCCATATGCAAGGGCTGCAATCGCCTGAGCGCCTCCGGCTTTGTATATCTCGTCAACTCCTGCTTCTTTTGCAGCAACAAGTGTTGTCGCATACACCTCGCCCTCTGCGTTACAAGGGGTGGTCATGACGATCTTCTCAACTCCTGCAACCTTAGCAGGCATTACATTCATAAGAACTGATGAAGGATATACAGCTTTTCCACCAGGTACATACACACCAACCGATGCCAGTGCTGTGACCTTCTGTCCGAGAAGTGTTCCGTTTGGTTTTGAGTCAAACCAGCTGTACTGCTTCTGCTTCTCATGATACTCCCAGATATTTTTCTTTGCCTTTCTGATAACCTCAAGAAGCTCCGGGCTCACCTGTGTATATGCATAATCTATCTCAGCCTGTGTGACCTTGACATTGGCTGCTGTTATATCTGCCTTGTCAAACTTTTTTGTATACGAGAAGAGAGCGGCATCACCGTTGTCCCTCACATCATCAACTATTCCCTGTACAGTCTCAGCATAATTACCGAAATTGCTTGGACTTCTCTTTAAAAGATTTTTCAGAAGATCCTTCTTTGTCTCTGCGTTAAGCTTTACAATTCTCATCTCTGTCATGCCTCCGTATAAATATCAATTAATCAATCTATATCATCCCTTTAGTATCGTATAGGAATCTATTTGTTCTCTTCTTTAATAAGTCTGTTGAGATCCTCAAGAAGCCTGTGTATTCTCTCATTCTCCATCTTAAGGCTCACCTGGTTCACTACCATTCTCGCTGAGAGCGGACAGACCTCCTCAAGCACCTCAAGGCCGTTCTCCCTGAGTGTACTTCCGGTCTCAACTATATCCACTATCACCTCTGAAAGTCCCACTATAGGGGCAAGCTCAACTGAACCGTTAAGCTTGATTATCTCCACCGTCTGGTGTTTTCTGTTATTGAAATAATCCTTTGCTATAACAGGATATTTGCTGGCAACCCTTATTATCTCATTCTTCTTTAAAAGTTCTCTCGCCGATGCCGGTCCGCACACGCACATACGGCATTTGCCAAATCCAAGATCCATAACCTCGTAGAGGTTACGTCCCTCTTCAAGGATTGTATCCTTTCCAACAACACCTATATCAGCCGCGCCATACTCAACATATGTTGGGACATCTGTAGCCTTTGACAGGAAAAACTTCATTTTCAGTTCTTCGTTGACAAATATAAGCTTTCTTGTATCTGGATCCTTCATCTCTTCACATGTTATACCTATCTGCTCAAGAAGTGCAAGCGTCTTCTTTGCAAGTCTTCCCTTAGCTAGGGCAAAAGTCAAATATCTCATAGTTTTCTAACCATCTATGCCTTTCGTTTTCATCTTATTTAGTCTTCTGGATCATTTTATGCTATATGATTCGCCATCCCACATTGAGTTTGTCTTATTTATAACATCATACGCCACAGCCAACTCTTTCTGATCAAAATATATAAGTCCCGAGAAATGCTCCCTTCGAGCGTACTCTAGATAATCTTCAATAGACTTTTTCTGTGACTTTCTTATAAGCTCTATCTTGCATCCCTCACTTCTAAGTTTCATGCCTGTCTTGATCGCTTTGTCCTGCTCCTCAATATTATAAAGAATGATGGTATTTGAATACTCCACATGTATCTTGATATTCTGTCTGTTCATCGCCATTATAAGTTCTTCCACCGTGAACGCAAATCCTATAGAAGGCGCATCCTTGCCAAACTGCTTTAACAGATTATTGTAACGGCCACCCTTTACTACAGCATCACCAGTGCCATAAGTATAACCCCTGAAAATGATTCCTGTATAATAATTGTATCCATCAAGCATGCCAAGATCAAAACTTATATGCTTTTCGTATCCGTAGCACTCGAGTGCCTCATAAACTCTTCTGAGCCTCTTTACAGCCTCAAGTGATGTCTCATTTGACACATAGCTCTCAGCCGTGTCAAGCATCGCCACACCACCAAACAGTGAATCAAAAGAAGAAAAAGCCTTTTTGAGCGAATCACTGATATCAAGTGCGTCTACATATTCCTCAAGGCCAAAAAAGTTCTTAATATGAATATATTCCTTTATCTGATCCTCTTCCTCTTCACTTATACCAGACTCTGCGACAAGGCCCTTGAAATAGTCGATCTGACCTATCTCGATCTGGAAATCCTTTATTCCAATCTCATTGAAGCAATCTATGACGGTGGCTATTATCTCCGCATCAGCCGCTGATGAATCATCGTTTATAAGCTCTGCACCTATCTGCGTCACTTCCTTGAGCTTACCCTGAAGCTTAAGTGTATTTGTGTATGTGTTACCTGTGTAACAAAGTCTTACAGGAAACTCCTCGTCTGCATAATACTTTGCAACACATCTTGCAATAGACGGAGTGATATCAGGTCTTAAAACAAGTGTATTGTTATCTCTGTCAAAGAACTTATACATCTCATTCGAAGGAGCCGATCCCTTGTCTCTGTTAAATATATCAAAAAACTCAAATGTCGGTGTCTCTATGTCATGATAGCTGTATAACTCCAAGATGTGGTGGAGTTCATTCATAACCTTTCTCTTCTTTTTGCACTCTACATCGTAGGTGTCCCTAACTCCATCTGGGGTCTGTAACAGTTTGTCCTGCATAATCGTATCTCCTTGTAAATAAATATTGTTCAGGCACACGTCCTGATATGTGACATATATCGTTTTACGCTTTATACTTATTTTTTCCCTGAAGTGTTTTATGCTTTCACTTTACTACACTAAAGTGTTACTTCGCTACTTTGATAGCATGTCAACGTGCCCATTATATTAGAGCTTGTACGTTTTGTCAACACACTTGTTATATAGTATTTATCATCAGATATCATACCAAAAGCTATTTCTAAAAATTGATTTTTTAGTCATGCCCTGACAGATCACGACTTAGAGGCTCCAGGTAATGCACAAGGGCACCTCCCTTTGACTCCACAAAATAATCAGGATCCAACTCATCATATTTGAAATTGTTAGGATGTCCGTTCTTTGCTCTTTCAAGAAATCCTTCAAGTTCCGAAAATCTCATGTAATACAGCCTGTTTCTTCCTGTAAACATGATTACTAGAAAACTCACTCCATCCTGCTTTTCAAAGTCAGACATAAATTTTATCTGATGTTCATGTATGTTCCTCATAGTAAATGTGTCTGTCGCACACTCCTTGGCATCAAAACAGATGGGAACACCCTGAACTACGCCTATGTAATCGACCGTGGAATCCTTTTCAAAGTATGCCAGCGTTATCTGACTGCTGTCCTTGTCAATCTTTATTGGTGTTATAGGGGTGGGTATCTTCTGAACCAGTGCGAGATTTTTCTGTCTGTAGTATTCGTTTGTATGGTTTATCATATCCTCAAGGGTAGATCCCCTAAGTCCGCGGGAATTCCATGTTGCCATCTACTCAAATAAATCCTTTTCTATTTTCTTATACATGTCAGGCTTAAACGCAGAAAAAATTTTACCGGTTAGGTAATCAAGGCCACCCGTAACATTTGTAAATTTAACCTCACCGCAGTGCAGCAATTGATTTCTAAGTTTGTATGTCTGTCTGAAGTATATATTCGTCTCTCTGTCCCCATACTTCTGATCTCCGACGATCGGATAACCCATATGAGAAAGCTGCGCCCTGATCTGATGAGTTTTTCCTGTTATCAGCTTAACCTTCACCTCGGTATATTTTCCATTAGATCTTACCGGTTCGAATATCGTATGGATTTTTTCAAATTCATTCTTTCCAGAATCCTGCTTTATCTCGTCCACACCGTCTCTCACGATAACTGTATTCTTTTTCTCGTCCTTTACAAGATATGCCGTAACGTCCTGAACCGACTTTATGTGTCCCTTTACAATGGTGTAATAATATTTGTCTATATTTCTCTCCCTTATTATCCTGGATAATTCCTGGTTTCCCATAAGGGATACTCCACATAGAACAAGACCGGATGTATTTCTATCCAGTCTGTTGCATATCGACGGCTTATATGTTCTAAGCTGCTCTGAAGTTATATATCCATTGTCCAGAAGATAATCTAACACACTTTCATTTATCGAATAATCGTCTTTGGAGGCTTTCTGCGACAATACGCCAACCGGTTTGTTGACTATAAGGACATTGTGATCATGATATATTATCTCCGGTTTGAACTTCTTCTGTGATCCAGAAGCCGCAGTCTGTATATTATCATCCCTAAATGAATCTATCGTGTCATCCGCAAGATAAAGCTGTATCACATCCCCGACATACACTATCTCATTTCCAACTGCTTTGCCACCATTTAATTTTATGTTTTTCTTTCTTATCATCCTGTACACGAAACTAGACGGAGCCTTGTTCAGATATTTCATCACAAGTTTATTCAGTCTCTGTCCTGCCTCGTTTTTTGATATTACTATCTCTCTCATTTTTATATTCCCAGTTCAAATAATCTCTCTCTCATTCTCTCGTCGGCACCGATGAATTCCTCTGCTGGAGCCTTTATTTTGCCTGCCTTGGATATAAAGCTGTCTATGTCCGTTGCTACTATAACTACATACTGCTTCTTCTGATCAGCAAATGCCTCAGTTATTATCTTTTTCAGGGATGCTTCATCTTTTATCTTCTTTCCAAAGTCACCATTGTAATAAAATAGCATCCTGCCATCCCTGATCACGGCAACAGGAAAATAAACTATTCCCTCATATCTGCTGACAGAAACATCATACACAACGGATGGATCCTCAAAGTAAGATAACTTCTTAAGTTTTGAGTACTCTTCATCTGAGAGTTCCCTAAATCCGGCGCACATTATGTAAGCCACAAGCTGCTTTGCAAGTGGCAGTGCCACCAATATCGGTATAACTATAAATATTGATTTTCTGGTGTCGAACATCACCACCGTAAAAAACACTCCGGCGATAACGAACAGTCCCAGCACAATGATACTTATAAGAACATTCCTCTTGTGTCTGTTCATATATCCGTGTTGTCCTTTTTCCATATCATCCTCCAGTTAATTGATAGTAGTAATCTTTTATCTTTATTTCATAAATCTGATCAGAATACTGTGTGGCAGGTATTTGCTCACAAGTCTGAAGGCTTTCATAAGAGGTGAGTAGACAGACATTTCACTCATATAATAAGAATCAAACAATGCCTTCTTAACGACCTTCTTAGGATTGGCTCTGAGAACCATCTTGTATGGCTTTGACTTCGTATACTTCTGTGCCACATCAAAGAATTCTGTCTTTACCGGGCCTGGGCAGACAGCTGTCACGCTAATTCCCCTGCCTTCAAGCTCTCTGTTTAACGCTCTTGAAAAGCTGAGCACCATTGACTTTGATGCTGCATATATTGCAAATGATGGCTGTGGCAGGAATGCCGCAGACGATGCAAGGTTAATTATGTTGGACGGATCTGACATGTATGGCAAGGATATATGTGTTATCTCAGCAAGAGCTCTGCAGTTGAGATCAAGCATTCCACTTACATCATCCACTGTCATATCCTCAAAATGTCCGGCTATGCCGTATCCTGCTGCATTCACAAGAACTCTTATGGATGGATCCTGTCTCTCCAGAAGATTTCTGTAGAATTTTATATCAGATTCCTTTGTGAGATCAAGCGACAATATTCTCACAAGTTTTCCGCTTACTGCATTTATCTCAGCCTTGACCTCTGCAAGCCTGTCCTTTCTTCTCGCAATCAGCCATATCTCATCTATAGTTTTGTATTTCTGTGCTATCTGAATAGCAAATTCTCTTCCAATTCCCGAAGATGCACCAGTTACTATTGCTACTTTTTTCACGACATCATCCTCCATCCAGATAAATATTTGTTCTTCAATACGCCTCTGTTGTTCTTTGCCCAGCCAAGTGGATAGCCATCCACACAGACAAGAACATATCCATTTTTTAGCTCCATACCCGAATCTACACTGTCAGCAGATTCTGTATCTAGCTCTATTGTCTCTCCCTTTAAATATTTGATGACACGTATGTCATCAGCCTGCAGATCAACCACATTGTCAAACTGATTTTTCTTCAGATACATTGCAAGCGACTGGCTCGGCTCAAATCTGTTTTTCTTGACTTCTCCAAGAAACAGTCCATGTCTCAGCAACCTGAGTCCCTTAACATCAGGCATACCATCGGGGATATAGTAAAGTCTCCCTTTATTCTCTTCTATCCTGCCAGGGGTTATTCCGGCATCCGCAGAAACATGAGTTATAAAATTCAGGAAATCTTCATCAGCCTTATACGGTTTAAATGAATACGTCTGACATCCTCTGACATATGCGTCAGCATCTTTTTCAAACAGCGCAATGAAATGTCCCTCCCCCTTCAGGTGGTGCGGCCACAGTCTAGCACACTTTTTGAGGTCAGGATTTCCAGTCTCCCCCCATTCAGGATTGCCGTCATCAAACTTCTCATATTTAGGAAAATCGATCAGATGAATACAGTCATCTATCGATAGAAGATATTCCACTGATCTTTCATCCTCCTCAGGTGAAAATGTACACGTAGAGTACAACAGTCTTCCACCTGGTTTCAGCATCTTACATACCTCTTTCAGTATTCCCCGCTGAAGTCCCGCAAATAGTTCGGTGCCATTGTTCTCCCAGGCTGTCATCATTGACGATGACTTTCTGAACATTCCCTCACCGGAACAAGGGGCATCTATAAGTATCTTGTCAAATGTTTCCTCAAATGCCTTTGATAGGTTATTAGGCGGCTCACTCACAACACACATGTTGCCTATACCGAAAAGTTCCAGATTTTTCAGAAGTGCCTTCGCCCTTGAATTGCTTATATCATTTGATATAAGTATTCCTGTACCGCCAAGCTTAGCAGCAAGTTCCGTGGATTTTCCTCCCGGAGCTGCACATATATCAAGCACCACATCCCCCTCATCGATATCAAGTACGCTAGCTGGTGTCATGGCACTCGGTTCCTGTATATAATAAAGTCCCGCATAATAATACGGATGCTTGGACGGTGTATATTTCTTATGATCGTAATAGAATCCATTCTTTGTCCACGGAACCGGTTCAAGTTCAAATGGACTGATCTTAAGAAAATCCTCAACAGATATCTTGGATGTGTTCACCCTGATTCCATGATACATATCACTATCAAAACACTTTATATAGTCATCGTATTCATCGCCAAGCTGACTCTTTATTCTCTCGTCAAATTTCTTAGGTAAAACCATATAAAACTTCCAACTCCCTTTTATGTTTGCTGTCTTATCTATGTCTAGTTGATACTCTGAGCCTTGAATCCCTCCGCAATCAGGTCTAGCTGCTTTGCAAAATTCTCCAGCAGCTCCATGTCATCCTTCTGATATATGGAATAGAATTCATCCTGAATCTTTTGAATCTCACGCGGATTACCAACTTTATAAAGATTCTGTATATTGACTATTATCTCAGATACAATATTTGCCTTTATATTGAACGAATTCTGGGCATCCATTATCTCCCCACGGACATATGACATCTCTCTGTCCAGCGCCACGGTGGCATCCGCAGCATTTCTGAGTTTCACCCTAATGTCCTCCGGAATTCCCTTGCGGTATTTATACTGAAGTGAATGCTCAATTGTAGCCCAAAAATTCATCGCCATCGTTCTGATCTGTATCTCAGCCTGTATCGTGGTGCGCCCTGCAGCCGTATACACATCGTAGTCTAGAATTATATGATAGCTCTGATATCCACTCGCCTTGGCATTTGTTATATAGTCTTTTTCCTCTCTTATGCGCATATCCTGCCTGCCCCGTATGATATCTACCACTTTTCCTATATCCTCGGTGAACTGGCACATTATCCTTATACCAGCAATATCATCCATCTCCTCAACAATATGATCCATCTGAATATGCTTCTTCTGCAGTTTATCTATGATACTTGAAACGGTCTTCACTCTTCCCGTCACACTCTCTATAGGTGAATACATTCCCATGCTCTTATACTGCATGATTATATGATTAAACTTCACTAGAAGTTCATCAACCGCCTGCTCATAGGGAGACAAAATCTCCTTCCAAAGCTGAATCTCCATATAATTCCTCCCAAATCAATAAGTCATCCTGCCATGTCTGATGACATATGACACAATTCATATTACTGCTCAGATACTCTTGTGCTCAGGAATTCATATTCATTCTGTCCATCCTCATAATCAGGATATGTCTCCACCAGCTGTGAAGCAAGCTCGTAGGCCTGATCAAAATCAGAATTTTTCTCATAATATGCAACCTGAAGTAACATGAGTTCTTTTCTGTATACTGTATCGTCACATTCAAGTCCATTCTTAATATATGCAAGTGCCGACTCCATATCCCCATTGCTCAGATAATATGAGCCATACATGGCGTATACATATGAGTTAAATCCAAATGTCTGAACATACTTCTCATAGCTTGCAAACATATTCTCAGAATCATCGGTAACCGCATAACATGTTCCTATATACATATAAAGTTCCGGATAGGTATCAGCCTCCTTCAAAAGCACATCCAGAGCTCCTCCGTAATTACCATTTGAAAAATCATCAAGCGCACTGGCAAGATCCTTCAGATCGTTCACATTTGATCCTGAGAATGATGAATCGGTAAGTTCCTTATATGTGGCAGCAGCCTCAGCATACTGTGCACTCTTTAAGTATGCGTCTGCCATATAAAGTTTTATATTCTGATCCTTCTTTTCAGAAAACAGCTGATTCTCATTCAGTGCATCCTTGAATGATGTTATCGCCTCCTGATACGAGCCGCTCTCATAATATGTGACACCCTTATCATAATATTCATCCTTCTGTGAAATGATGGCAGATATGGCATATGCAATGAGCAGAACTGCCATGCACGAAAGTAAAACCACTCCTAAGATCAGTGGGTAATTGATTCTCTTTCGTTTCTTGAATATGCTGCGTTTACGTTTCGACATATGTAATCTCCTTTTTATGTTCTCTGTGAAGTGTGTTTTATTTATAGATATCTCTTCTTATACATCATTTTATATTATCACAATCAAACGATAAGATAAAGTAAAAAAGCGGCTTTACTGATTTTCACCAGCAAAACCGCTTTAATTTTATTTTAAAAACAAAATCTGTCACTCTCACCTTGCCCTGATATATTAGTGATGGAACAATCTGATTCCTGTAAATACCATGACCATATCATACTTGTCGGCACACTCGATAACAAGATCGTCACGAACTGATCCGCCCGGCTGTGCAATGTACTTGACACCACTCTTGTGAGCTCTCTCTATATTGTCTGAGAATGGGAAGAATGCATCTGATCCAAGGACAACATCTGTATTCTGCGCCAGCCATGCCTTCTTCTGCTCTGCTGTGAACACCTCTGGTTTAACCTTGAATCTCTTCTGCCACTCGCCTTCCTTAAGGACATCCTCGTACTCATCTCCCATGTATACGTCGATGGCATTGTCTCTGTCTGCTCTTCCAAGTCCATCAACGAACTGAAGTCCCATAACCTGTGGTGACTGACGGAGGAACCAGTTGTCTGCCTTCTGTCCGGCAAGTCTTGTACAGTGGATTCTTGACTGCTGTCCTGCTCCGATACCTATAGCCTGTCCACCCTTTACATAGCATACAGAATTTGACTGTGTATACTTGAGTGTGATGAGCGCGATCTTCATGTCAATCTCAGCCTGCTCTGGAAGCTCCTTGTTTGCTGTAACAAAGTTTGACAGGAGATTCTTGTCTATCTTGAGCTCATTTCTTCCCTGCTCAAATGTAACACCATATACCTGCTTTCTCTCTATCTCAGCAGGAACATAGTTCTCATCTATCTGGATGATGTTGTAATTTCCCTTCTTCTTTGCAAGGAGAAGCTCCATAGCCTCATCTGTGTATCCAGGAGCGATAACACCATCTGATACCTCTCTCTTGATAAGACGTGCTGTGTCTGCGTCACATACATCTGAGAGTGCAATGAAATCACCGAATGATGACATTCTGTCAGCGCCTCTTGCCCTTGCGTATGCACATGCAAGTGGTGAGAGCTCTCCGAGGTCATCTACCCAGTAGATCTTTGCAAGTGTATCGTTAAGTGGAAGTCCAACTGCAGCACCTGCTGGTGAAACATGCTTGAATGATGTTGCTGCTGGAAGCCCTGTTGCCGCCTTGAGTTCCTTTACAAGCTGCCATCCGTTGAATGCATCAAGGAAGTTGATGTATCCTGGCTTGCCATTTAAAACCTTGACAGGAAGATCACTGCCATCCTCCATATATATTCTTGAAGGCTTCTGATTTGGGTTACAACCATACTTTAACTGAATCTCGTTCATGATCAAATATCTCCTTTATTCTTTAATTACTTATTCTTATTCACGATCTTTGTCTCATACTCACCTGTTGCGATGTCAATATATCTGACGAACAGTGACACCTTGTTGTCATCATTGAGGCTGTTCCATACCTTGTCTGTGAACTCATCGATATCACCGGATATCTTAACCCACTTTGGCTCACCCTCAAAGCTTGGGAGCGGATTGCCATCGTGCATATATGTGTGAATGAAATGTCCCTCACCAGCTACAGGGTTCTCGTATGAGAATGTGTATCTGTTATTTGCTGCAGGGTTGCCATTGTTGCTCTTAAGTATGGACATTGAATAGTCGAACACGCCCTTCTTTATGTGCATAACGCCAGAGATTCTAGGTGTGTAGTTAGGGCCATCCGGCTCAAACTGTCTGCTTCTAAGCGACTGCTCAAATGTGAGTTCATCGTCAAGTCCGTCATATATAGTGTCTGTCTGATCGCCATTTGTAACGATAGTCTTGTTGCCAAGAACTCTTACAGGTGCATAGATGATAAGGCTTGGATCCTCAAGCTTTGAAGGATCAAATGCCTCTGTTCTGATGCCCTCACCCTCTGTCACAAATACTCTGTTACGGCTGTTTGAGCTTCTTCCCATGATGAAGTAAGCTGTAACTGCCTTCTTACCATCCTCTGACACGCCGATCACGATTCCACGTCCCGGATATGCATTTTCGCTAAGTTCCTTCTCAAGTGATAACATTTCCATTTCTGTTGTACCTCCATGTGTTTTCTCGTACCTGTGAGCTGATGCCATAAAGAAAACCGGCCACCTGCGCACACAAATACATGTCTTGATATATTTGCTTGCCCAGGCGGTCGGCTTGTCTTAACAGTACACTCCCTGTAGGTAATTCCTACCAGCCTTTCGGCCGTCTCCGCCAGTCGTGTACCAACATATTTTTATAATATAGTAAATCTTTTGTTATTTCAAGTACAATATACAACTTCTAAATTGATGAATCTGTACAAAATTTCCTCCATCCTGTCTTGGTTCATATACAATCAAAAATCCAGAAGATAATCTCATAATTGTTTCAAAGGACAAAGGATTTGATAGTGTAGTTCATTTTTGGTCTAACCGCGGATATAATAAATGTCGCAAAGCACCATCAATATTCCATAATTCAGGAATAATATTAAACGATGCTTTTTATAAGAGTTTATATCCGATAAAGGCAAATTTACAAAATGTATACAAACTATACATCGAAGAGTTTGGTCAAACTAAAGGCGATGAGTATTATAGGATCTATAAACCTTATGCAGAATTTCTACAAACAACATTCTAGTATTTAACAAAGCAAACAAAAAGAAGCCAGGGCAAAAAAATGTGCGCCGTAAAATTTTTACGACGCACATTCATTTTATACTACAACTATTATTTTTTAGAGCTTGTGACTACATCCGCCATGACAGCTCGAGCAGTCGCCACCACATATGTGTTTGCCCTTTTTTCTATCCTTAACCATACCTCTGACAATGAAGAACACCATCAGAACGATTATGGCTGCCACAATGATTGTACCAAGATACTCTGACATAAGTCACCACTCCTTTATTTTATATAGAGGAGACGCATTTAAATGCGCTTACTCGCGGCGTCTGCGTGCTTAATAATATGTCGTCAAACGAAGCTTGATGACATACGCGCACATCAGCGCGCTTCCTCTGAAGAATTCTTCCCTCTTACGCGGGTCCCTCCTTATGAAAAGTTAAGCGTTGAGGAACTCCTTGCTTGTCTTTACCTTCTTGTTTGGATCCGGACGCAGCAGCATGAAGAAGAACAGAACAACAAGTGCAATTGCTACTACTGACCATATACCGAATGAACAAGCTCCTGTGAAGAGACCGGCGATTCTGTATACAACAAGTGCTACAAGATAAGCAAATCCACACTGATATCCGATTGCAAACCAGAACCACTTAGCACTGTTCATCTCTCTCTTGATAGCACCCATAGCTGCGAAACATGGTGCGCAGAGAAGGTTAAATACAAGGAATGAGAATCCGCTTGCTGTTGTGAATGCACCTGCAAGTGCCTGGTAAACTGTACCGTCTCCACCGCCGTAGAGGATACCCATTGTACCAACGATGTTCTCCTTGGCAACAAGACCTGTGATAGATGCTACAGTTGCCTGCCAGTTGCCCCAGCCCTGTGGAACGAAGATCCATGCTATCGCATTACCGATCTTTGCAAGGATACTGTAATCAATCTGACTCTCATCAAGCATCTGGAATGAACCATCAACAAATCCAAAGTATGTTGTGAACCATACAGCGATTGTTGAAAGTGTGATTATCGTACCAGCCTTCTTGATGAATGACCAGCCACGCTCCCACATGCTTCTGAGTACAGAACCTACTGTTGGGATATGATAAGGTGGAAGCTCCATAACGAATGGTGATGGATCTCCGGCGAACATCTTTGTCTTTTTAAGTATTATACCAGAACATATAATTGCTGCAATACCAATAAAGTAAGCACTTGTTGCAACTATTGATGAACCACCAAATATAGCACCGGCGATCATGGCAATAAATGGAACCTTAGCACCACATGGTATAAATGTTGTTGTCATGACTGTCATACGACGGTCTTTCTCATTCTCAATCGTACGTGAAGCCATGATACCTGGCACACCACAACCTGTACCTACAAGGATAGGTATGAATGACTTTCCTGAGAGACCGAACTTTCTGAAGATACGGTCCATGATGAAGGCGATACGTGCCATATATCCACAGTACTCAAGGATTGCAAGTAATATGAACAGTACGAGCATCTGAGGTACGAAACCAAGTACCGCACCAACACCGGCTACAATACCATCGATGATAAGTCCGTGTAACCAGTCTGCACATCCGATCTTGTCAAGTCCTGTAGAGATAAGATCAGGGATTGAAGGAACAAATACGCCGTAATCAGCAGGATCGATCTCTGCCATCTGTGTCTCGTTGAAGTAATCAACTGCATCAAGATATGACATTGCATTTGTTGTCTCTTCATTAGCATTTGCAGGAACCTCTGAGTAGTAAACATCGATATCGTATGTATCAAGTGTCTCCTCATCTTCCATCTCATACTTAACACTTGCCTCTGTGTTTGTGTTTGCCTCGATGGCCGCCTTTGTGGCATCCACATCAACTGCATCCTCGTCATCTGTTACGAGTACGCCGTATGCATCGAGGGCTGTTGTTGCTGCATCATAGTCACCTGATGCATCCTCATAAGCTGAGCTTCCTATTCCAAAGAGATGGAAACCATCGCCGAACAGGTTATCATTTGTCCAGTCTGTGCACCATGCACCTACTGTTGACATTGCTATATAATATACGAGCCACATGATGAGTACAAATATAGGAAGTGCAAGGATACGGTTTGTTACAACACGGTCGATCTTATCTGATACTGTAAGCTTCTGTCCCTTAGCAGCCTTCTTTACACACTTGTCAATGATTGATGAAATATATGAATATCTCTCGCTTGTGATGATACTCTCTGTGTCATCATCGAAGTCATCCTCAAGCTTCTTGATCTCTGCTGAGCAGTCTGGAGCATTCTTCATCTGCTCTATGATCTTGCTGTCCTTCTCAATAAGCTTGATTGCGAAGAATCTCTTTCTATTCTCCTCCATGTCAAGCTTTGCGCTTACACTCTCGATTGCAGCTTCAACAGCCTCATCAAAGCTGTGAACTCTTGCATTTGCTGCCTTTGACTTTGCTGCAGCGATAGCCTTCTCCTTAACCTCATCAATACCTGTACCCTTGAGAGCTGAGATCTCAACAACCTCACATCCAAGAGCTTCCTTCAGGTTCTTGATGTTGATGGAATCACCGTTCTTCTTTACAAGATCCATCATGTTGACAGCCATGACAACGGGGATACCCAGCTCAATGAGCTGTGTTGAGAGATAAAGGTTTCTCTCTATGTTAGTACCATCAATTATGTTGATGATGGCATCAGGATATTCCTGAATAAGATAATTTCTGGCAACAACTTCCTCAAGAGTGTATGGAGAAAGTGAATAGATACCAGGAAGATCAGTTATGATAACATCCTTATTACCCTTAAGCTTACCTTCTTTCTTTTCAACTGTAACGCCAGGCCAGTTACCTACATACTGGTTTGCGCCAGTTAAAGCATTGAATAACGTTGTTTTACCGCAGTTAGGATTTCCTGCAAGTGCAATCTTTACTGACATTGTTTACCCTCTTTCCTATTGTATTGTGCAGACGCATTGAAAGGTGCTTGCGCACATCGTCTGCATGCTTCGCAATGTGTCATCAAGCGAAGCTTGATGACCTACACGCACATCAGTGCGTTTCCTCTGAAGGAATCATCCCACTAACGCGGGTCCCTCCTTACAAAAATATCTTCTTTGTAGGTGGCTCTATCACCAACCAACGCATTTTCACATTAGTCACTTCTATCATATGTTAGAAAATGCTAACGTAAGAACAAAAAAATATGCTGTTACTCTACCTCTATAATCTCAGCATCAGCTTTACGAATTGATAATTCATAGCCTCTTACAGTAACCTCTACAGGATCACCGAGAGGCGCAACCTTACGCACATAAACCTGTACACCTCTTGTGATGCCCATGTCCATGATACGTCTCTTTACAGGGCCTTCGCCTGCAATCTTTTTGACAGTCACAGTACTGCCAACCTTGACATCCTTTAATGTGCTCATGACATTACTCCTTTTACATACATTTCTCACCAATCAGAATCCTGTACATACCTATACCAGAATCTTGCTGGCCATATCCTTATCAATGGCAACTCGGGAATCCTTAATGTTGACAATAAGGTTTCCGGCATTCTCTGCCACGACAGTTACAACACTGCCTTCAACAAATCCTAGTTTTTCAAGAAACAGTCTTGTTTTCTCTCTTCCACCAACCTTTTTGATCACGTTAGCTTCTCCAGGTTTTGCAAATGTTAATGGCATAATTGCACCTCCTTAACTAGCAGTTAAAACCAATGATTTTCATATCGTGGTTAGTATATACTAACATCAATTAGATGTCAATAATATTAATTATTTTGGACTAATTGAATAAAACAAAACTTTTTTATTGAAAAAGTTATAATTTGATACATGACACGTTTCAATTATAAGTTTGATTATAAGTTTGAATAAAAAAACCGTTTATGATATAATTTTTTTATTGTTTGTCGGAAGAGTTTCTCGCTGTGATCCGGCGAGTTTTAATATAAAAATGTTTTTTGTAATATATAGGGGGTATATGAGTATGTTGACAACAAACGAATCCGTAGAAAACTATCTAGAGACTATTCTTGTTCTCAGCAAGGAGCTTCCTGTTGTCCGCGGAGTAGATATAGCCAACGAAACAGGATATAAAAAATCAAGCGTGAGCGTTGCAATGAAGAATCTCAGGGAGATGAATTACATATCAGTAAGTGATTCCGGATATATCTCTCTTACGGGGGCAGGAAAACGGATCGCTGAAATGATCTATGAAAGACATCAATTTCTTTCAAGCTGGTTCGCAAGTCTCGGTGTCTCCGAAGAGATAGCAACTGAGGATGCATGTAAGATTGAGCATGTAATCAGCCAGGAGACTTTTGATGCAATTAAAAGGCATGTCCACGGATCAGAAGAGTAACATTTAATTCTTTTCACATAAAACAACAAAACAGCCTGTGGTATGTATCTCAGAAATATTGTTCTGGCTCCTACATACCGCCGGCTGTTTTATAATTTATATATTATATTGACTGCTCTCTTTTTTATTTATATATCCGACAAGTTCTCCCTGTATGACCTTTGTCTCAACATGTCTGGCAGAGTTTTCCAAAATTCTGCCAAATGGCTCAACGGCATTCTTCTGAGTTAGAAGAATTATAGTGGATCCCCCAAAGGCAAAATTGCCTTTCTCCTGCCCCTTCATAACTCTGTGTCTTCTAACAAAGTGATTCTCGATCTTTCCAACGAGCAGAGCTCCGACCTCCATAAAAACGATAGTTCCGGCATCCCTTGTCTTAATTAGACAATACTCCCTGGTGTTCTCCTTGTATATCTTATAGTACTCGGAAGCTATAGGATTTACTGTGTGATATACACCATCTATTCTTCTGACTTCTGACTGTATACCATCCACATTATATATATATCTGTGATAATCATCTACACACAATCTGAAAAGCCATAACCTTCCGCCTTTATATCTCTGGGCCAGTTTCTTATCGCGAAGAAGCTGTTCAAGGCTGTACTGTGAATCTTTGATATTGAACTTTGCACTCGCCGTATCATATATATTGTATACTGTGAGCCTACCATCACACGGACTGACAAATCCGAACTCTGTATCATCCGTTATCCTTGCATCGGCAGTGATCTTTCTTTTAAAAAAGTCGTTATACGATTCAAACTCGTCAATGTTCTTCACACACTTTGACATATCAATGTTATTCTTCTTAATGAAAGGTCTGATGGCTATCTTTGAAACTGGTCTGTCCATAAGCCATCCGGAACATATCGATATCTCCGGCCGTATAAGAACTTTGAGAAGCATTCTTCCCGCTTTTGTTCCATATAATTTTCTGAGAAACTTATCCTGACTTGAAAGTCCATCAGATATATGTGATCTTTTGTACTTAGCCAAAGCAGATGAACTGCCCGTTCTTTTTAAGTTTACAAAATTCTTTTGTTTATTGTTTTTTGTTGTTTTATCCAGTTTATTATTCGTCATTTCGATTATCTTTAGCTTATCCCTTTTGCATATCCTGTCACTCTTTAATTTTTACCTCTGCATCACCTGCATATCAGATCATTGCATAATACCTCTGACATATGATAAAAATAAAAGAGGAACGTCTATTATATGTCTCTTTGCCATATATCTTATCAAAAGCCATACCACAGCAACAGCAACTATCACGATGATAACAGTCAGCTCTTTTGAAGTCGGCTTCGGAAATCTGAAATCTGTGATAAAGAGAATCATGGCAAGTATCATTATAATATGTAGTACTATAGGGAAATACTCCCCAAGCAAAGGCGAAGTAACATATACTATTGGAAGTCCAACAGCGATTGCTGTTATCGGCATACCATGGAAATACTTGCGTCCATCCGGAGCCTCAATGACCTCTGAATCATAATCATCGTTGTTCTTCTTTTCCTCAAGAACATTGTAATATGCAAGTCTGATCATTCCTGCAAGACAGTACAATACAAGAATAAACATTCCTAGTGGTGTATTCATTCCAGAATACCAGCATAACACAACAGGAAATACACCAAAGCTTATAAGATCACATAAGGAATCGATCTGGATTCCAAACCGTTTCTCATCCATAGTCCTGTCCTTCTTACGTCTTGCAACCTTGCCGTCAAATGCATCAAAAAGCCCGGAAAGAGCTAGACAAAGTATTCCTATGCTTAAATGTCCGCTAAAAGTAAAAAATAGGCCTGTTATTGATGATATCAGGCTCATATATGTCAAAATAACTGTATAATTATAAAATCCTACCATTGATATTCCTACTCCATCTCTTTTTCTGTTTAAAGACCGCGATATTGTAATTATACACATTTTTTTGACATAACTCTACTTTTTTTTAAAATATTAATTATCCTTCATCCTTCCACATATTTATGCAGATTCATAACCCTTCAAAACTCCGTTCAACACACAGCGTTCCCCACCCAACATATCTGTTCGGATACTGCCTGATCGTCTCTATTTGTCTCGCTCCCTTTATAAGCTGCGCTTTAAGCTTCTCCCCATACATAAAAGGATCATTTCCCCGTACTATTCCCCACTCCATGAGCAGTGCCGCAGCTCCAGACACAAATGCAGCAGATATAGATGTTCCATCTACCACTGTCAGATCACTTATTCCAGCCGCAGCCACGATGCCTACACCGGGAGCTGCAATATCAGGCTTTATTCTGTTGTCAGAGGTAAAGCCACGGCCAGAAAATCCTACAAATGCATCTCTGTTCTGATCATATGAGGCTGCTGATATTACACTCTGGGACGTTGCAGGTATAGTCAGTGAGCCAAATGCATTTGCACTCTCGAACTCAACTCTTCCCGTAATATATGCATCGCTTGGCAGATATGCATTATATGTCCCGTTGACTATGCTCTTTGGCATTATCCTCACCTTCCACACGCCCTCATCTATATATGTATCAGCCTGAAAAAAAATATATATAAGCTGCTGTACATTGAATGGCGTTGGTGGCTGATATATTCCATAAACGTGTGTACTGCCAAATCTTCCATTCGCCGGGAGCTGTCCCTCCGTCAGATACAACACAATATCATATGCTGGGCTATAGACCAGAACATCAAAATTATCTATATAATTTTTCCATATCTGGATGCCGAAGTTTCTAACGCCTCCTGTCACATCGATATTCAGGTCATCGAAACTGACATTTCCAAGTATACCACTGGTATGAAGTCTTTTATTGCCATCGTTTCCGGTTCCTGTTACAACATTTATTTTTGCCATTCTCGATACCACATCTATAAAATTCTCAAGCATCCCTGTTCCGTCGTGGGCGCCATAGTTGTTTCCATATGACAGATTTATAACCAAAGGAACATTTTCATTCATACTGTATCTCACAAGAAAATCTATGCCGAACATTATGCTTATGGTATCAGGAAATATTCCCTCAAGCCTCTGTTCAACCATGATCAAATCGGCCATTTTCGCAGCGCCCAGACTGCTACCGGCTGCTATCGATGTGACCTCAGCGCCGTGCGTGCTTATTACATCACCTGTATTTCTACCTTTAGCAATCAGCTCATCCAGTTCCTCTCTGTCATATATTCTTCCCATCATATATCTGTTTCCAGATTCGTTTTCGTAGTTCTGATTCTGGTTCCAGTATCTAAGCAGTCTGGTTCGCCCATCACGGCAGAATTCCTCGTTCCTGATATCAAGTCCACTGTCTATCACCCCTATACACACGCCATCACCGTACACTGGCATTACTCCCACCTGACTATCTGTCAGGCACGCGGCATATCTTGCATAAGTATTTTGCTCCGAAGCAGTGGTCCCTCTCTCTGCCCCATAACTGTAATAGCTCGCCTTATCGATATAGAGGATTCTCGGATCAAGCTGAAGATAATATATGTTATATGTGTATATCTTTATTACCGCAAATCCACCCAGGAGATATACCGATTCGTTGACAAGCGTTCCCTCCAAATCATCAATTTCACCGGAGTGTCTTATTATGAGAGTCCACTCATCTCTAGTTTTGTCATATCCTAGATAAAGATTGCTTCCGGGGGTATATGCATCAGAATTGATCGCCAGTTCAAGTTCCGGATTAATTTTTTCTCCCATCTAAACATTTCCCGTTTTTTATTATTATATTTCGATAAATATAGCACTATGTCGTAAATTGTACTATATTTTCGCATATCTTGTAGTATTTTATAACTTTTCCACACTATCCACAGATTTATACACATTTTTCAAGGTTAACGTCGGCAATTGCAAAAACTAGCCACATTTTTATCAACATTTTAAAAATTCAATCGAAATATTGATGCTTCATTTATTTTAATCCGACCGTTTTCTTCCATATACAGGACTATAATGCGAAATGCACTACATAAAAAGAAGTGAGTTATTTGAAGATTCTGACAAATGTATTACTTGGCAGAAATTCTAACATCACACACGCTATCGGGTATATTGACACCGGAAATTCCCTGAAATGCAGTCTCACCAGAAGGTATGTTGCAGTGGCAAATTACGCTGTCATTGCCTCCCTCATCACATGTGATGAGGCGGCATTTGTAGACAGGTACATCAGGGATTGCGCGTCTATATACAAGGGAAATAAACCTATGCCTAAAGGAATGCACATCATTCCTTATAATACAATATGCGCAAACAACCAGCTTATGCTTGCCGTTGATGCCGATTTTATGTTCGTGGACGACAGGTATATAGAGAAAAAGCCGCTTATAGGAATAAGCCCTGCCACATTCAAGATACTACACACAGACAAATGCATCCTGCTAAATAAAAAATATATGAAAAGAGGCAAAAGACATGTTAAACACAATACGAGGTAATGACTTCAAATTCACGGTTGCCAGCAGCCTGTCTCTGTTGTCTATGAAGAACAACAGAGATGTACACTATATCGGAGGCGCGGAGATTCTCCCAGCTCCACTTGAGCCACACGAGGAAGCTATCGTTATAGACGAACTGACACAGAAACAGTCTGAGGAAGCAAAGAAAATGCTGATAGAACGCAATCTCAGACTTGTGGTATACATAGCCCGCAAATTCGACAACACAGGAGTCGGCATTGAGGACCTGATATCAATAGGTACAATCGGACTAATCAAAGCCATAAACACATTTAAAAATGATAAAAATATAAAGCTGGCCACATATGCTTCAAGATGTATTGAGAACGAGATACTCATGTTCCTGCGGCGCAACAACAGACTCAGAACCGAGGTTTCAATTGATGAACCACTCAACGTAGACTGGGACGGCAACGAACTACTGCTTTCCGATATTCTAGGCACGGACGAAGACATTGTATACAGGGATCTAGAAACCGAGGTCGATCACAATCTCCTTGATGCCGCAATATCGAAACTTGGTGAAAAAGAGCGCACCATAATAGAACTAAGGTATGGCATAAACACAATAGGAGGAGTTGAGAAAACCCAGAAGGAGGTAGCTGACATTCTCGGCATATCCCAGTCCTACATATCAAGACTTGAAAAAAAGATCATCAAAAAGCTGCGTCGTGAGATCATGAAGAATTACTGATCTGTCCCGATATTGTAAGCCTCCTTTCCGTATGATATTATAATACACAAATGACCTTATATATTATATGTATACAAAGGAGATGTTTGGATTGATCAGCGGGAAAGTAAAAAAACAGATAAATGCAGCAATCAATGAACTCGACATGAATCTGTCAAACAACTATAAAGATCTTGCACACAAGGCACTTAAGGATCTTGACATACTTGTAAACCAATTGCATGATGACGGAAGCTTGAAGGAAAAGGATTTTCAAAAGCTTTCTCTCAAAGTTGAAGATTACAAAAAACGTATGGCTGGATATCACCACTGATTTGAGCTTACCATAAGTATTCAGACTGCATTTCGATATGCCGACGATATTTGTTGACACTGCCAAATGCATGTGTTAAGATAACAAATGTCGTGAAAAGCCGGCTTGTCGGAATTGGCAGACGAGGCAGACTCAAAATCTGTTGGTGGCAACACCGTGCGGGTTCAAGTCCCGCAGCCGGCACGAAAAATCCCACATATCAAAGAGATGTATATTCATCCTGATATGTGGGATTTTTATTTGTGTTAAAGCCGCCTCTAAGCCTGTACTTGAACACATCGATCTTTCTCACTTATCTTTCTCATTTATCTTTCTCGCAACAACAACAAATCTTCCATCCTCCACGTGTGACGCACACGTGGAAAGTGTTATGAGTTCATCCCCATACTCTGGTGTTATCCCTGTATCATACGGGGAATTCTGTTTCACAAAATCAATAAACTCGTCAAACTCCTCATTGTCTGCAGCGTCAAAAAACTCATAGTAATGAAAATGATCCGTGTCATCAGATGGATATATCTCTGCTCTGAATGCACCAACGACCTCATATCTTCCGGTCTCATATATCGTGTCGAACTTAATTATGTTATGACTTTTACAAAAATCCTTATCCTCATACTGAAGAAGTTCCCTGAACATTATTCCAGATTTCATATTATGCCCATATATCAACACATTTGTTGTTCTGTTGTCGAATGGTCTGCAGTTTTCATCTATAAATGGGGTACCCGGATCACTCCAGTTCTTGTCAAAATCCAAATGTAGATAATATTCATTATCCCCTGGTGTATACATGACAGGATAATCTATTGTTGTATCATCGATCTTGAGCCATCCTGCGATGTCATTGTTTTTCTCGTACAATTTCTTGTATTTCTTTAAAATGGTCAACTCTCCGTCAGCGGTCTTATATGACTTATTGTCACCAGTTCCGGAATCATAGTCATCCTCGGGATCATCTATGTCCATCAGGGATTTCAGATCATCGAAATTGCTCTGCGCTGTCTTTGCTATATAATAATACCTCGCCAGATAACCTCCGCTGCCGAGGGCGACGAGAAGCAACAAAACAATGATCACATCAAGGATCCTGTCCTTGAATGTCTTCTTTCTTTTTCCAGACTTCTTTTTAATATTCTTATCTTCCACTCCATTTGCATCTTCTGCCATCTGTAGCTCCTTTTTATATTATCACTAAAAACACAAAAGGCCTCTGTATATATATCTATACATACAAAAGCCCTTTGTTACTAATAATACTTCTTGTTTCCCCACAGATTCTTTTTCTTCAAATCCACGTACTCTGAATACGCCTGCTCAAGTATCTGCTTCTCATTTGGAAATTTTAGAAGGTGGTAGGCTTCATGGTACTTGTAGTAACCAGAATCAACAAAGTACTCTTCCCTCTGTGGCTTACTATAATAACTGTCTGCCATCATCAGATACCAGTGAACATCTTTGTTAACCACATCAAATGCCGTGTTAAATGTATAATTGCTCTTTCCGACATACTTGATGATAGATGCGCTTACACCTGTTTCTTCTTTCACTTCCCTAAGAGCTGTCTCGTCATGCTCCTCGCCTTTCTCGACCGTCCCCTTGGGGAGAACCCAGCCTTCGTATTTGTTCTTGTAATTCTTGTACAATAACAATACTTTTCCTCTGAAGATTACCACACCTCCACAGCTTGTTGCCTCAATCACTGCAAAACCTCCTGTTTTCTCTGGTGTGTAACCCAGATTCACTGCCACATGCAGCTTCTCTGTTTACTATGGCATTTAAAACTTGAAAACAGTATATCATATGTGTTCACATTTTTAAAGTAAATACAAATCTTTATAAATTTTTAATTCTTAACACTGTAATAGTATGCATCAAATATCTGCCTTGCAATATATTTGGCTGATGCTCCGGTATTGCTCGCATTTTCAACTATAACGCACACAACTATATCCGGATCGTCAACATTTGAGAAACCTACAAACCATGAATGGGAATCCATATTATCGTTAAACTCTGCTGTACCAGTCTTTCCCGCAATCGTATATGATGCATCCGCAAATGCATCCGATGCGGTACCATATGACGTAACACCAAGCATAAGATCCTTAAGTATCTTCGCATCCGACGAGGAAATAATCTTGCCATAAGTGCTTGGCTTGAATGTCTTCACTAGATCTCCATCCGTATTTTCTATACTGTCGATCATGTAAGGAGACATCATCACACCGCCGTTTGCTATGGTGCTCATGATCATGGCACTGTGTAGAGGTGTTATAAGTGTATCTCCTTGTCCTATAGCTGTCTGCGGTATCTCAGAGTCATCTGATGATGCACTCAGCTTAAATTCAGACTTTCTATAATATCCATCATACGGAAGATCCTTGTTAAATAAAAACTTTTCACAAAGATCACGATACGACTGTTTATTGAGCTTCATTCCAATATTTGCAAATGAAGTGTTACAGGATCTAGCAAGTGAATCGGCCAGATCAACGGTATCATGAACCGCATAGTCTGAGCAGTGTATCTGAACACCATCAAATATGTCCTCCCCCTCACAGACATAGGAGTATTTCTTGTAATTTGGATTCTCATTGATGTACTCAAGTGCTGTGAGCACCTTGAATGTTGATCCAGGCGGATATAAGCCCTGTGTAGCTCTGTTCAAAAGGCATGAACTGTCCGTGTCCTGTGTTTCCTCTATAACATCATCTATATAATTCGGATCAAAATCAGGCTTTGAAACCATGGTCAGGATCTTGCCAGTGGAAGGTTCCATAACCACCACTGCGCCATCATTGTAGCCCAGCGCATCATATGCCGTGCTCTGAAGCGTGTAGTTAAGAGTGCTTATAACATTGTTTCCTATACTCTTTTCATCCTTCAGCTTGTTATATGTCTTGGTAATTATATTCTGATTAGACGCAAGAAGATAATATGCCGAATTCATCTCCAGCCCTGCCTGTCCATTGCTGTCGTACCCAACCGCATGCGCAAACATATTTGCATATGGATAATTTCTGTACTCATTTCCATCGTCATCTGTGATCGTCTCAGCCAGGACATTTCCATCACTTGAGATTATGCTACCCTTCTTTACCTTCTCAGCATACAGGTTCTGACGATCATTGTATGAGTTGGCGATAAATGTCCTTGAGTCCCTGACTATGAACACGATTATATACGCAAACATACATATAAATATCAAAACAACAAAGTATGTTATAACGAGAACGGGAACATTTTTTTTCTCATTTGCACGCTTATCCAGGATTCCATCACTCGCCCCAGAATTCATCTGTGTCTGGCTGCTTTTTTCTGTCTGCATATCGCCTTGACTTCTTTTCACTGCCGCGCCTGTCCTGTTCACTTTTTTGCTGTCTGTTTTGTTTTTTTTCATCTTCGTCCCTGTACTGTGGGCGCTCTGTGACTTCCTGCTCTGCCCATCCTGACTGTACGGCTTTTTTCTGTCTGACATTCTTATCAACTCCACTGTTCTCTAATACACATATACCCTGAATAATTCCAAACATTATGAGCGTACTGACCACAGAGCTTACTCCGTAGCTGACTAGCGGCAGCGTGACTCCTGTAGACGGAATGAATTTCACTACACCGCCAACATTCAGGAATATCTGGAATATAAAGCATATTGTAAATCCAAAAGCTACATTTTTGTAAAAGGTATCTCTTATCTTCATAGAGATATTGATAAAATATATAAAGCAACTTAGATACATGAGGAGAAGACACAGTCCAAATATTACACCAAGCTCCTCGCATATCGCTGCAAATATAAAATCACTTGATACTACTGGTATTGATGTCGGCGATCCCTGACAAAGTCCCGATCCCTCAAAGCCACCTGACCCTATTGCAAAAAGACTCTGTGCCACCTGATATCCACTTCCGTCAATATATTTTAGCGGATTAAGCCAGGCATCGATTCTCATAGTTACATGACCGAAATGGCTCTTGAGCAACATATATCCAACTACTGCAACCACCGATCCGCCAATACCTCCACCTATGAGTATGATATGCTTTCCCGTTGCAAGATATAACATCATGACAAATACCATAAAGAATATGACCGCACCACCGAGGTCAGTCTCCGCAACGAGCACGAGCATGAAAAGTCCCGCAACACATATCGTCTTCGTCATATCCTTTAAATTCTTCGCCTTGAGGAATGAACTTGCAAGGAAAAATACAAATACTATCTTCACTATTTCCATAGGCTGCATCGATATTCCCGCAATGCTTATCCAGTTATTTGATCCGTATTTATCCACTCCAACATGTGGGATAAATACAGTAGCCAGAAATCCTATTCCGAAAATTGCATAAAATACATTCCAGTTACGCACCTGCGGAAACTTCATTATAAAAAGAGGTAGAAATGCCGTGACAACCAGCATGATCGTGGCGAATAAAAACTGTTTCTTTGCCAGATCAAAGTCAAGTCTTGTCAGCATCACGTATCCTATCAGAAGCAGGAATGACATATTGTTTGTGATGAGTCTCGATGACCCCTTGTAAATTGCGTGATATGAAACCATATAAATTATGGAAACTATCATCTGCACGATATAAAATACTATTATGCTTTTCTTTTCATAGTGAAGATACAATGTCAGATAACACAGAAAATGTATCATAAACACGTAAAATATCTGTACATTAAGCGCCTTTCTCTTGCGCTCAGCCGCAACCGGCTTGAGCACCGTAAAACACTTGACTGTATACAGCACCATAAAAAATATAATAAGATATTTTGCTATCTCACTTATAATCGTTACCATTCTCTCACCTTTATCAAAAGTCTTAATCTATTCCCTTATAATAGTGTCCACGGGTGTAATCCTTAACGGGATTCTTAACTGTATCCCTACCATCTGGAAGTTCCTGCCCCAATATGTTCTTTCCTATATGATCCATTATATTTTTTACCATATCTGCATTTTCAATAGTAAACTCTATATAACAGTCATCCATAATGTCATTTAACTCATCACCCTCATCAAGCAGGCTTGTGGGAACTCCATTGTATAGGACATTATAACAATCGCTGCAGTAATTTCTTACATAAAAGACATTTCCTATATCATCGGTCAACCTTAATACATCTCCGGTCCCATCCATTTTTTTATCAGCACATCCGTGTTTATAATTACCAGATATGCAGTTGGCTGTTACCATGACCTTCTGATGTCCATATATCTTAAGCGCCGGCTCAACTGACAAATTCTTTATCTCGTCAAGCGTAAGTTCCTGAGATGCCACAAATGACACATCCTCCGTATGCTCTCTGTAGAAATCACAGGCAATGTCATTGTAGACATAAAGCCCCGCATCGGCTATAACAGGTCCGCTATAACCATTTTCTATAATATAGCCCAGTTCATCCATGTTCCTTATCATCACACCATCAAACTCATTTATGGCTGCAGTCATGTCCGAGTATGTTTTCAGTTTTCTCTGTCTTAACACCTCCGGAAGCGCTATAAAGACTTTAAATCCCTGTTCTTTAAGCTCACCGCCGTATTGTTTGATATTATAATCTACAATAACGTTGCTCACCCATTTATAATTCTTAATAATATTTACATGCTCTGCCGTCGAAGCTAAGACTGTAATTCCCGGATGTCTGTCTGACCACTTTTTTCTTTCAGAGACATTTCTATATATGTCTTCTGTATTTCTGGCATCACGTGGATTCCTTTTTTTACAATTTATAAGAAGATCCTTCATATCCTCAAGCGACTGTCTTCTCAGATTGTTTATAGCGCTGATCTGGGCAAATATTCCTTCATCTATATCAGAAGTCACATCGGTTATCTCAAACTGTGTTCCACCGGTCTTTCGTATCTTTTCTATTATCTGTGACTCTGTGACCGGTTTATTTAACGCCGCAATACACTCAGAGCCCTCGGCATACACTTTCATACTGCCCAGGCTGAGACTGAGACTCATTTTCTCACCGATCTTAGCCCTTACATCAGCCTTTAACTGAACTTTCCGATCACGTTCTATGATATTTTTCTGAATATCATTTAAGAGAGCGTTATTTCTCGTCCTGTATACCTGACTGCCCACTGCTATATTCTGAAATAACTTTCCCTTTAATCTTACAGACTTACCAGCACTGCCTTCAGCCCCACAAGTAAGTTCTACATCTCCCTGTCTGCCCCTTATCTCTATGATATCTCCGGGATGTACGTCCATGCTAAGCTTTATATTGATATATGGTTTTTGGATTCCTGACACTTTGCCTACTTTTACACCTGTATGATTAGGTCTATCATCAGCCATCATTTGTCTGCCATTGCCTGTAAAATAATATCCAGAACAAAAACCGCCTCTATTATATATATCCCTCAGCATGTTTTCATATTTCGCAGCCTGCCTGGACAAATTCTTACATCCTGACAAATATTCATCCCTCAGCTCACTGTATACATAGGAAGTAGCTGCCACATACTCTGGCTTCTTCATTCTTCCCTCTATCTTAAACGAATCTATCCCTGCATCGATCAGTCTACCTATATCCGAAAGCATACACATATCTTTAAGACTGAGCATGTATGCGCGCTGATCTTCCAACTGATATCTCTTCCTACATGGCTGGGCGCAGCGTCCCCTGTTACCACTTCTGCCGCCGGCATAACTGCTCATAAGGCATCGACCGGAGTAACAATAACACATCGCCCCGTGAACAAATGTCTCTACCTCAATATCAATCTTACTCTTTATTGATCTTATTTCATCCAGTGATAATTCTCTTGAAGGCACAAATCTCGTCATGCCTATACTCTTTAGAAATGCTGCTCCATACTCACTGGACACACTGAGCTGTGTGCTGCCGTGTAATGGAAGATCCGGGAAGCATCCAGAAATGGCGCCTGCAACGCCCATATCCTGAACTATGATACCATCTACGCCTTCTCTGTAATAAGGCTCCAAATAATCAGGGAGCCTTTTTATCTCATCGTTTTTTAGAAGAGTATTGACAGCCATATACACTTTGACATCAAAGGTGTGGCAGTAATCAATAGTCTCTAATAATTCTTTTTCATCAAAATTGCCGGCAAACGCACGGGCACTGAAAAGACTTCCTCCTAGATAAACTGCATCCGCATGTCCGTTTACCGCCGCCCTCACCGCATCCATGTTGCCTGCCGGTGCTAATATCTCTGTTTTACTTAACATTTTTCTCCGCTTCAAGCTTTATTATCTGTCTCTGAAGTTCGCTTATCTTGTCCTTATATTCCTCAATCATCTTCTGTGCAGACTCATACTTTATCTGTACCTCAATAACCTCATGTCTGAGATCATATATCTGCTTGTCCTTGTCGTCATCCTCTGTCAACATCTGGTTGACCTGATCCTTCGCCTTAAAGTAATCATCCGCTATATTCAGCGCAAGAAGCACATTCTGATACTCTGCATTAAATCTTCTATATGCTTCCGATGATTGACACTCGGCGATCTTGCCATTGATATATGTGGCAACATTCTGAAGATAATCTTCACTTTCCTGACCGCTCAGAGTATATACTTTATTGTTTATTACTACCTTGATATCATTCTTTTGTACCATACCCATTCTCCTTATATCATATATTATTTTATAAATGCATCCAATCCCAGATGTCTGTAACAGAGCTCAGTAACAACTCTTCCTCTCGGAGTTCTGTTAATGAATCCGTTCATGATAAAATATGGTTCATATACATCCTCGATGGTTCCCGGATCCTCCCCAACCGCTGCTGCAAGCGTATCCAATCCTACAGGACCTCCATCAAATTTCTCTATCATAGTCAAAAGTATGTTTCTGTCATTCACATCCAGCCCCATTGAATCTACCTGAAGTTTATCCAATGCACTTTTTGCTACATCACGGCTTATACATCCATCATGACACACCTCTGCATAATCCCGGCACCTCTTCAAAAGTCTGTTTGCCAGTCTCGGTGTTCCTCTCGATCTTCTTGCGATTTCAAGTGCCCCCTCGTCATCTAAGGACACTCCGAGAACATCTGCTGAACGCACAATGATCTCCTTCAGATCTTCATTGCTATAAAACTCAAGCTTATCAACCATTCCAAATCTATCTCGGAGCGGTGCAGAAAGCATTCCAACTCTGGTCGTTGCTCCTATGAGTGTAAACTTGGGAAGATCAAGCCTGATAGAACGAGCGCCTGCCCCCTTGCCTATAACCACATCTATGGCGTAATCCTCCATAGCCGGATACAGTACTTCCTCAACCTGTGTGCTCAGTCTGTGAATCTCGTCTATGAACAAAATATCGTTGTCAGACAGATTGTTCAATATCGCCGCAAGCTCTCCTGGCTTTTCTATCGCCGGGCCGGAGGTTATCTTGATGTTCACCCCCATCTCATTTGCCACTATAGTTGACAATGTGGTCTTTCCAAGTCCAGGGGGTCCATATAACAGCAGATGATCTAATGGCTCTTTTCTCTTCTTTGCCGCCTCGATAAAAATCCGCAGGTTATCCTTTACCTTTTCCTGTCCGATGTACTCGTTCAGATACTGTGGCCTCAGACTATATTCGCTTTTCTCCTCTTCCTTGTCCAATGCTTCTGTTGAAATAATTCTGCTCATCTAAAATTCCGCCATCTATTTTATATTATGTTCTTAAGTGAAGCTTTTAAAAGCTGTTCCTCATCCATATCCTGCCAGCCCTCAACTCTGTTTACAGCACGTCCGGCCTCAACTCCCGAATAACCGAGTGCTGTGAGAGCTGCCACTACATTCGCCCTTGTATCTATATCGCTCTGTGCTACACCACCTGATCCAACCCGTGAACCATTCATCGCGTCCTCATATGCAGCATCTATCATATCCTCCAGGCGAAGCTTATCCTTGAGTTCGAGTATGATCCTAGAAGCTCCCTTTGTTCCTATTCCATTTGCACGGGTTATCGCCTTCACATCCTCAGATACAACTGCAAGCCTAAGCTCGTTTACTGTGAGCGCTGACAAAATAGACATCGCAGCCTTTGGTCCAACACCGTTCACACTGAGCAATACCTTGAACACTTCAAGTTCATCTCTGTCATAAAATCCATACAGGCTTATCTCATCTTCCCTCACACTCATATAAGTAAAGACCTTGATATGGGAATGCATCGCCGGAAGCCTGTTCATAAACTGTCCTGATATCATCATACTATATCCAATTCCGCCACATTCGACAACTATACTGTTGCCACTTTGATACTCAAGTGTACCTGTTATGTATGAAATCATCAGTCTGTCTATCTCCTTTTCCTGTCTTATATAATTGCATATTTACCGACATTAAACTTTCATAAGTATATCACAATATTTATCAATTGTGAATATTCGATTGCCTTTTTGAACATTCACCGCTAGTATAATAGATATGAAAGGAGTACATATGAAAACTTTTGAATTTGATGAAAATGATATTGTTGTAGATACTACTTGTATATCTGATACACCAGACGACATATTATATTTCGATATAGAGACCACTGGCCTCAGCGCAAACAGATCTGACTTGTATCTTATCGGAATGGGTTTCTATGATGACGATCACTTCAAGACACTATTCCTGTTCAATGACGATGGATGTTCTGAACCGGAAATTCTCGCACGATTTGCCAATCATATATCTAGATACAGATATCTTGTATCATATAATGGAGATACATTTGACATTCCATATATCCGTACAAAAATGCAGCAATTTGACATAGACTGCTCATTTGACAACATAAGAAGTGTAGATATATATAAGACATCCCGAAGATACAAAAAGCTTTTTAATATGAATTCTGTAAAACAGATCGATGTCGAAGACCTTGTTGGATTTCAGCGGAAGATCTTCATATCAGGCGGTACACTTATCAATGCTTATAAGGAATATCTTAAGACAGGTTCAAGTGACCTGCTTGATGACCTGATGACCCATAACCATGATGATGTGCGCGGACTGATATCCATAACTGAATTTCTCAATCTTCCCCGCATTTGCAACGAACTGGAGACTCTGGATGTAAGCAGAACAGACGACTTCATAGAATATACCTGCAGTACACCAAAGCTTCCGTGCAGGATAACATATTCATCCCCCGTCATGCGCATAAATGCAAATGATCGTCAACTGAGGATTCTTATACCTGTAACCCAGAAAACGATGAAATTCTACTTCAAGGATTACAAGAACTATTATTATCTGCCCGTGGAGGATATGGCTATACACAAATCCATGGCTGCATATGTTGACAGTACACACAAAGAAAAAGCCACAAAGGAGACCGCATATACGCAGATCACTGATGTATTCATACCGGCACCGTCCCACGAGAAAAACAATATTTTTTATGATACCGGAATCAATGGGGGCAGATTTCTCCGATTATCAGATGAGCTCACATCAATCGGTCAGGTAACAACACAATACATACAAAACATGATATCAGTGGTTTTTCATTAGTTCATTCGCGATACATCGCATCTATAAATACAAATAAAAATCAGGATCTTCAGATCTTTGATCTGGAAATCCTGATTTTTATTATTTATATTCAGACAAAACAGTCATCTGAAAATTAATGCCTAAAATAATTACTCCTCGCTCTCTGCATCATCGTCATAATCTGACTCACTTGGAACCGGAAGTAAGCTCTTTACGCTAAGACTGATCTTCTTGTCAGCAGCATTGCACTCTACAACCTCTGCCTCTACAACATCGCCAACCTTGTATACATCCTCTGGCTTGTTTACATGGTCATATGAGATCTGTGAAACATGAAGGAGTGCATCTACACCTGGCTCAAGCTCAATGAAAGCACCAAAATCAGCCATTCTTGCTACCTTACCAGTTACTACTGTGCCAGGAGCATACTTCTCATCAGCGTTAAGCCATGGGTTTGTATCATCAAACTTAAGGCTGAGTGCGATCTTCTCGCCATCAATGTTCTTGATGAATGCCTTAACCTTGTCTCCAACCTTGAGAACTGACTTAGGATCCTCAACTCTACCCCATGACATCTCTGAGATGTGGAGAAGTCCATCAGCACCGCCGAGGTCGATGAATGCGCCAAAGCTTGTAACATTCTTAACAACACCCTCTACAGTCATTCCTACTTCGATTCTATCGAACAGTTCCTTAGCAGCCTCTGCCTTTCTAGCAACGATGATCTGCTTTCTGTTACCTATAATTCTTCTCTTCTTTGGCTGATACTCTGTAAGAATAAACTCAACATCCTGATCAAGGTACTTATCAAGGTTCTTCTCATATGTATCAGATACAAGGCTTGCAGGGATGAATACTCTTGTCTCATCATACATAACATTGAGTCCACCACTTACAACCTGTACAACCTTACCTGTAAGGATCTCGCCTGACTCAAGAGCAGCCTCAAGCTTCTCGTTAGCTTTCTCAGCAGCAACTCTCTTGTATGAGAGAAGAACTGAACCCTCACCGTCGTTTGTCTTTACAACCTTAGCTGTGATAGCATCACCAACATGTACAAGCTCTGTAAGGTCAGCGTTTGGTGTGTTTGTATATTCATTTCTAGGAATAACACCATCTGACTTATAGCTGATATCAACAATGATCTCATCTGGCTTTACATCGATAACTCTGCCCTCAACTATCTCTCCTGTCTTGATTGAGCCTCTGCTCTCATCATTCTCTAATAATTCTGCAAAATTCATCTCGTCCATCCTACCATGAACCTCCTTAATTAATTTGTTTGGGGTAGATGCCCCAGCTGTAATACCTACCCTACTAACGGATTCAAAAGTAGTCAAATCCAAATCAACGAGTGTCTGTATATAGTAAGTATTCTCACATTCTTTTTTGCTAATCTCATATAACTTCTGAGTATTAGAACTGTTTCGACCACCTATAACAATCATGGCATCTACCTTTGATGCAATCTCCTGCGCCTCCCTTTGGCGCACAGACGTAGCATTACAGATAGTCTTATAAGCAGTAACATTATACAATTTATTTCGAATAATATCAACAACATTATGAAATTTTCTGTAATTAAAAGTTGTCTGGCTGACTATTGATATATTCTCGCTTGGTTTGTACTCCCCGTTAAGACATGACTGAACGAATTTTTCTGCTTCTTCCTCAGTACCTATGACAACCGGCTCACTCATGCACCAGCCCATAATGCCTTTTACCTCAGGGTGTTTTCCATCTCCGATGATTATAACTGTATGACCTTTTCCACATTCATCCATAACTATGTTGTGTATCTTTTTGACAAACGGACAGGTGGCATCTATAATCTCATTTCCATTTTTCTCGAGAATATCATACACTCTTTTTTCTGCACCGTGTGAACGTATGATGACTTTGCTGTCTTTTATCTGATCCAGTTCATCATCTTCTAAGATCTTCACACCATGCTTTGCCAGATCTCCGACAACTTCCTCATTGTGAATTATCTGTCCATACGTGTATACATTCTTCTCATCCGCATGTTTGTAAGCCGTGTCGACTGCCCTCTGCACACCAAAGCAGAACCCTGCCGACTTTGCTAGCAAAATCTCCATACTCAAACCATCCTTGTACAAATTATATATTACTTTCTCTCATTTGCAAGTCTGATGATCTGTGCTGCGACCTCTTCAATTCCCATATCAGAACTATCAACTAAAATTGCATCATCAGCCCTCTTTAATGGAGCTGCCTTCCTCTCCATATCCTGTTTATCCCTTGCTGCTATATCCTGTTCTATTTTATCACGATCGACACCAGCCTCTCCCTTTGCCACGAGCTCATCATATCTTCTCTGTGCCCTTACCTCGACAGATGCTGTCAGATATATCTTGAGTTCGGCGTTTGGAAGAATATTCGTTCCTATATCGCGGCCATCCATCACGACATCGTTCTTCGCTGCAAGCTCTCTCTGTATAGACAAAAGCTTCTCTCTGACACATGGAAGGGCTGAAGACTTTGACGCCATGTTGCCGACCTCCTCTGTTCTGAGTCTGCCTGTAACATTATCTCCATTCAGATATACCTGCTGTGCGCCATCCTCATATCTTATCTCAATCGATATATCGTCTATAGCTTCAGCTACTTTCGCCTCATCTCCTGCTGACACCCCATTGTCTATCAGGTATACAGCGATTGCTCTGTACATCGCACCTGTGTCAACATATATAAAACCAAGTTCCTTTGCCGCTCTTTTTGCTATTGTGCTCTTGCCTGCTCCTGCAGGTCCATCTATTGCAATATTCATCGTACTAATCTCCTTTATTCATTGATATGTATTTTTGTATTTTACATTTCCTGACTATTCTATACTCTCCGCAGCAGAAAGTCCAGCCAGATATCCCGTAGACCACGCAATCTGTAGATTAAAACCTCCTGTCAGAGCATCCAGATCCAATAGCTCACCGGCGAAATATAGATTTTTAACTATTTTAGATTCCATCGTGGATGGATCCACTTCCTTGACATTGACTCCGCCCTTTGTAATTATAGCCTCGTTGTAATCTCTGAGTCCTGTAAACGTTAGTGCAAAATGTTTCAGGGCATGAACCAATGCCAGTCTTTCCTCTTTTGTAACAGAATTAACCTTTTTAAATGGATCTATCCCTGTCCTTTCTATGACTGGCTGTATGAGTTTTACTGGAAGGAGATCTGTCAGTGAATTTCTGAAGTCTTTATTCGCATACTTCGCAAAATCTTTTTGTATTCTTGCATCAAGCATCTGTTCATCCATAGCTGGCTTAAGATCTATATACAACTCTATCTCTTTACCTATATATCTGTGAATATATGCCGATGCCTTTATCACAAGCGGACCACTTATTCCAAAGTGGGTAAACAGCATCTCCCCCTGCTCATCAAATATTTTTTTCTTGCCGCATTTTATATGCAGATCAACATTCTTGAGTGACAATCCCATCATATCCCTGCAGCATTTTTCCTCTATCTCAAACGGAACAAGAGATGGTGAAAGTTCCTTTATCGTGTGTCCACACTTCTCTGCCCACTTGTAGCCATCACCCGTGGATCCCGTAAGTGGATACGACATTCCGCCTGTAGCCACTATCACCGCGTCACAATCGATCTCTCTGTTCTTCTTGTTTTCTTTTTCCTGTATAACAACTCCTGTAACTTGCCCATCTTCACATTTGATCTGTAAAACCTTTGAATCTGTCAACAATTTTATGTTATGGTTCCTATTTATCAGCGTCTTGAATGCACCTATTACATCCGATGAGTGATCACTGACCGGGAACACTCTGCCGCCGCGTTCGACCTTGAGCGGACACGAAGCTTTTTCAAGGAAATCCATCACCATATTATTGTCAAATGAATAAAATGAGCTGTACATGAACTTACTGTTTGTCACGACCGAGTTAAAAAACACATCTGCATCACCTGCATTTGTGACGTTACACCTTCCCTTTCCTGTGATAAAAAGCTTTTTGCCAACTCTGTCGTTTTTCTCTATCAATAACACATCAGCCGTTTTACCAGCTGTGATCGCTGCCATCATCCCGGCAGCACCTGCTCCGATAACAACTATTTTCTTCGCCATAATATCTCCAAATATTTGTATGCATATATACAAAGAGACAGAGACTCCGATTGAGGAGCTCTGCCTCTCTATATCGATATCAGAGGTAACCTTCAGATATCTGATCATATTTTATTTATTAGACTGGATAAGCTGTGCTCTCCTTGTCTACAAGTGTCACATCGACTTTCTTCTGCTGAGCCTCTCTGTACTTGAAGAAATCAGTAGCAACCTGTGGGAACAGTGCATATGTGAGCACATCCTCATCCTGCTGCTTGTACTGGATCATCTCCTTCTCGATCTTGTCAAGCTCATTCTCAAGAAGATCAGCTGGACGGCATGTAATCTGCTTCTCATCGCCGATAACCTTCTTCTTAACCTCTGGATCAACCGGCTTTACTGACTGGCCATACTCGCCACGTACAAGTGCCTTTGACTCCTTTGTACACATCTTGTATCTCTCGCCTGTTACAACGTTGAGAACCGCCTGTGTACCAACGATCTGGCTTGAAGGTGTAACAAGAGGTGGCTCACCATAGTCCTTACGAACTCTAGGAACTTCCTCAAGAACTGCCTCGAACTTATCCTCAGCACCCATCTCCTTGAGCTGTGATACGAGGTTTGAAAGCATTCCACCAGGCACCTGGTAGAGAAGTGTCTTAACGTTAACACCGAGAACCTTTGGATTTAAGAGACCGCTTGCGATCCACTCTTCTCTAAGTGGTCTGAAGTAGTCTGCGATCTCAGCAAGGAGCTTCTGATCAAGACCCGGATCAAACTCTGTTCCCTCAAATGTCTTGGCCATAACCTCTGTTGCAGGCTGAGATGTACCAAGTGCAAGAGGTGAGATTGCTGTATCAATGACATCACATCCAGCCTCTACAGCCTTGAGGTATGTCATTGAAGCTACACCTGATGTGTAATGTGTATGAAGCTGAATTGGAAGGCTTGAACCATCCTTGAGTGCCTGTACAAGCTCTGTAGCCTTATTTGGAACAAGAAGTCCGGCCATATCCTTGATACAGATTGAATCTGCTCCCATATCCTCGATTCTCTTTGCCATATCCTTCCAGTAATCCAGAGTATATGCATCACCGAGTGTATATGAAAGAGCTACCTGGGCATGTCCACCCTCTTTGTTACAAGCCTTAACTGATGTCTGAAGGTTTCTAAGATCGTTCAGACAGTCAAATATTCTGATGATATCAATACCATTTGCGATTGACTTCTGTACGAAATACTCTACAACATCATCTGCATAATGACGGTATCCGAGGATATTCTGTCCTCTGAAGAGCATCTGCAGCTTTGTATTCTTGAATCCATCTCTGAGCTTTCTGAGTCTCTCCCATGGATCCTCCTTAAGGAATCTGAGTGATGCATCAAATGTTGCACCGCCCCAGCACTCTACTGAATGATAACCAACCTTATCCATCTTGTCGATGATAGGAAGCATCTGCTCGGTTGTCATACGAGTAGCTATAAGTGACTGATGCGCATCACGCAGTACAGTTTCCGTAATCTTTATCGGTTTCTTATCTGCCATTTTATCGTCCTCCTATAAAATTATGCCATGACTTTCTCAATTAACTTTTTTCTGATTCAATATCTGTTCATAGTATAAATCATCGTCATAGCTTCTGAATTCATTGTCTAAATTCTTAATTAAATTCCAAATATTGCAAGGAAAGTACCAGCTGCTACGGCTGTACCGATAACACCTGCAACGTTTGGTCCCATAGCATTCATCAGAAGGAAGTTCGTAGGATCATACTGTGATCCAACCTTCTGTGATACTCTGGCTGCCATTGGAACGGCTGATACACCAGCAGAACCGATAAGCGGATTGACCTTGCCCTTTGTCGCCCAACACATAAGCTTACCGAAGAGAACTCCGGCTGCTGTACCAACCGCGAATGCGACAAGACCAAGGAATACTATCTTAAGTGTACTAAGCTTGAGGAATGCCTCTGCACTTGTAGATGCACCTACTGAAGTACCAAGTAAGATAACTACGATATACATAAGAGCGTTTGAAGCTGTCTCTGTGAGCTGCTTAACAACGCCGCACTCTCTAAAGAGGTTACCAAGCATCAGCATACCTACAAGTGGAGCTGTTGTTGGAAGGATAAGAACTACCACAAGTGTAACAATGATAGGGAAGAGTATCTTCTCGATCTTGGTTACAGGTCTGAGCTGTGGCATTCTTACAAGTCTCTCCTTCTTTGTTGTGAGAGCCTTCATGATAGGTGGCTGTATAACAGGTACAAGTGACATATATGAATATGCCGCAACTGCTATAGGTCCGAGAAGTGTTCCACCCATGCCGAGCTTACCAGCCAGGTAGATAGATGTAGGACCATCAGCACCACCGATGATTGATATAGCTGCAGCCTCTTTACCATTGAATCCCATAAGGAATGCAAGGAAGTAAGCTGTATAGATACCGAACTGAGCTGCTGCGCCGAGCAGGAAACTCTTTGGATTCGCGATAAGCGGACCGAAGTCTGTCATGGCACCGACACCCATGAATATAAGTGAAGGTAAGATACTCCACTCGTCAAGCAGGTAAAAATAATGTAACAAGCCGCCCTCTGCCATAATATCTGGGAACATGTTTACAAGAAACATACCAAATGAGATAGGGACAAGAAGAAGTGGCTCAAAGCCCTTTCCGATCGCAAGATACATGAAAGCAAACGCTATAAGGATCATAACGTAGTTCTTCCAGTCAAGACTTGCAAAACCGGTCTGATTAGCTAAATTTGTCAAAACGTCAACTATTGTGCTGCCCATTTAGTTGTTTCCTCCTATAAGATTTATTAGAATCATTTCATGATTCATTGTACAGTTCATCTAATCAAGCAATTAGTTGAGTGTTGCAAGTGTGTCACCTGACTCAACACTAGCGCCTACTGTAACATCAATGCTTGCGATCGTACCATCTTCTGGAGCAACAACTTCATTTTCCATCTTCATAGCCTCAAGGATAAGGATGACCTGACCCTTCTTTACTGAATCGCCGACATTAGCCTTAACTGCAAGGATCTTACCTGGCATAGGTGATGAAACCTTGATACTTCCGGCTCCACCTGCTGGTGCTGCCTTTGATGGTGCAGGAGCTGCTGCTGGTGCAGGAGCTGCAACTGGCGCTGCTACAGGAGCTGCTGCTGGTGCTGCGCCGCCTGATAATTCTTCAACTGTAACATCATATGATGTTCCATTAACTGTAATTCTATAATTCTTCATAACAATTATCCTCCTATATTATCTCTTATTCCTTTTCCTAGGTCTTACAACCAGTTTATCATTACTTGGATAGTTTACACGAACTCTGGTCTTTCCGCCCTGTGCTGCCATAACTGCTGCTGATATAACTGCAACAAGTTCGCTATCGTTCATGACACTCTCTCCTGTCGCTGTGTTAACTATATCTACTATTCCGGCAGGTGCAGGAGCATTATCCGCCTTGGCATTGTCATCTGCTTCTGATGCATCTGCATTTGCCTCGGCAAGCTTCTTTGCCTTCTCAGCCTTCTTCTTTTCCCTTGTCTCCTTATCCAAGAGAGCTGGTACATACTTGAGAAGTGAAATTATGAATGAGATGAAGATAAGTGCTATGAATACTATACCCATACCGATGAGTGTATTTGCTCCGGCATCCTTCATCTTATCAGCCATAGTCTGATTAGCTGCAACTTCAAATTCTGAGATCTTGTATGGATATACACCATTTGATGTCAGTAACTCATCAGCCTGCTCCTCAGAACACTGATTCTGATTCATTATGTTATACTTCTGAAAATTGTATACAACTGAGTTATCTACAAATGTTGCCTTAACAATAGCTTCCTTCTCTGTACACTGTGCATATACACTAACTGCTACCTTGTCGTCAACTTCTTCAACATTATAGTCTGATGTGAATTTTACAAAATCACCATAATCTTCGTTCAGTGTGGCAAATACCTTTATAGCATCGACCACACTCTCATCAGAGCCTAAACTTGCATCTTCATCAACAGCATAATTGTATATCTCGTCAACGCTTGCCATACTCATATACTGCTGTGCCTGATCCTTTACAGTCTGAACAAGAGTTTTCTTATCATACTTAAATTCGACCTTTTTGTCTGAAGATGTACAACCAGCAAGTGCAAATGTAACAGCTAACATAGAAACTATCAATAATAATCTTTTCTTTATTATTTTTCCCATTAAGTTGTCACTCCTTTATATTGTTCCATGCTTCTTGTATGGCTTATCCTCACTCTTTGAAAAAAGCATGTCAAATGCTGCGATAACTCTCTTTCTTGTAGCGTCCGGCTCGATGATATCATCAACATAGCCTCTCTTAGCTGCTGAAAGTGCTCCTGACAGAGCCTCAGTATACTCAGCCTTCTTATCCTTTATAAATGCGGCCTTATCACCAGCTGTTGCTATCTCGTCCTCATACATGATCTTGACAGCCATCTCTGGATCCATTGTTCCAATGACTGACTTTGGCCATGCATATACCATATCAGCACCGATAGCCTTCGAACACATTGTTGTGTAAGCTGTGCCGTATGCCTTATCAAGCATAACTGTTACTTTTGGAACTGTTGCGTTTGCATAAGCATATGTGAGCTTTGCAACAGCCTTTGATATTGTCTTCTCTTCCTTTATAGTTGCCTCAAAGCCCTTGATATTGACAAGTGTGAGCACTGGAATATTAAATGCATCACAAAACTTGACAAAATCCTCTGCCTTGTATGCTCCTGCAGTTGTCATTACATCCTTCTTGTTTCCAACTACGCCGACAGTCTCACCGTTTAATCTTATAAATGCTGTGACTACATCGTCTGCAAAATTCTTCTTGAGTTCAAATACGAACTCGTCATCTGTGATGTCTGCTATAACTGCATCAACATCTCCTGCCTTAGACTCGAGATCAGGGATTATCCTGTTCACATCATCCTCACAAACTGCTCCATCACCATCATCTTCGTTGTTGGCTGGGAGAAGTCCCACAAGAGTTCTCACAGCACCGAGAACCTCTGACTCTGTATCGTATACTGCATCAACGTTTGATGTATTCTCTGCAACATACTCAGCAGCTGCTGTGTCAAGCTTCTCTGTACGGTTCTCATCCAATGTGTTAGGACTGTTCACAAAAAGCTTTGAACCTTCCTTAGTCATGAATGTGAAATCTGTAAGATTAGGAATGATCGCTGCACCACCACCGCAAGTACCAAATACTGCTGTGATCTGTGGAATCACACCTGATGCAAGTGTCTGCTTGAGATAAACCTCACCAAATGCATTGAGAGCGTCTGTTGCCTCCTGAAGTCTGAGTCCTGCACAGTCGATCAGCCCGATCACTGGTGCCCCCATCTTCATAGCCATATCGTAAAGGTTTGCTATCTTCTTTGCATGCATCTCGCCGATAGAACCGCCGAGCACCTTTGCGTCCTGGCTGTAAACATAAACTAAATTGCCATCGATGACTCCGTATCCGGTTATAACACCGTCTTTTGGAGTATCCTTGTCCTGAATGTTGAAATCTGTATTTCTAGCAGTTACATATGCGCCGATTTCAACAAAACTTGAGTCATCAAGTAACATTGATATTCTGTCACTTGCTGACAAGCTTGGTGTGTTGCTCATTTTTAGCCCTCCGTTTAATTTATTTTAGGACTACCAAAATATAATATAGTCCAATTTTCGCCGAGTATAATTGTAAAGCCTTTGCCGCCATATTTCAAGTAAAATCGAAAAAACCGACAAAAGACACCCGGTGTTTTTGCTGTTTTAGGATTTTTATCTGCTCTGCTCACCAGGCAGAACACAAAATGGGGAACCCGTGTAACTCCACTCATGATAGAGTATACCCCAAATTCCCCGTTGAATTATAAATTATTATTTATTTATTGATCCTGACGCCTTAACATCCTGATTTTTAACATATTAATCCTTTAACACATCCCTGTTGTGGTAAAGGTAGTCTATCAGAGATATGATGGTAAGTGCAAGCGCAAGGTATATGAGCACCTGATCAAAAATGTAGAATACCTTCAGATTGGCGATAAGGAACCCAACCATGATCATCTGTACTGTAGTCTTGATCTTGCCCCACCATCCAGCAGCTATGACAACCCCTTTTTCCGCTGCAATGAGTCTGAATCCACTTATTATAAAATCCCTGGCGATTATCACTATAACTATCCATGCCGGTATACGGTCAAGATCTGAAAGTGCAATCAGCGCAGAGCAGACCAAAAGCTTGTCCGCAAGCGGATCCATGAATTTTCCAAAATTAGTAACAAGATTGTACTTTCTCGCAATCTTTCCATCAAGCATATCTGTAAGTGAAGCAGCTATGAATATTGCAAGCGCAACCCATTTTGACCATCCTCCCGGTATATACAGAAATACCAAAAAGAAAGGAATCATCACTGCTCTCAGTATTGTCAATTTGTTTGGTAAATTCATTCTACTATCACTCCCGTCAAATCATATTCATTTGCCTCGGTTATCTTCACATCCACAAATGAACCGGACATCAATTCATATGGTGCACTGACAAAAACTATACCGTCAACTCCCGGAGCATCTCTGTATGTTCTTCCAACATAGACATCGTCTTCCACAAGATATCCCTCTATGAGTACTCTCTGAATGGAACCGATCAGTTCCTGATTCTTCTCATATGAGATCTCCTGCTGAAGCTCCATGATCTCGTCGCGCCACTTTGCCGCAAGCTCTCCATCCACCTGATCCTCATAACCGGCTGCAGGTGTTCCCTCCTCCGGTGAGTACGTGAACACACCGAGTCTGTCAAACTCGCACTCGTCAACAAAATCCACAAGGCCATCGTGAAGTTCCTGAGTCTCCCCAGGGAAGCCTGATATAAGAGTGGTCCTGATGGCTATATCCGGCATGGCTGTCCTGAGCTTTGATACAAGTGATACTATGTCTTCTCTGCTTGTCTTTCTGCCCATCCTTCTGAGTATCTCATTTTCAGAATGTTGTATAGGTATGTCTATATAATGACATATCTTTGGATTCTCCGCCATCACAGATATAAGTTCATCTGTAATCTCCTCCGGATAACAGTACAAAAGCCTAATCCACTCTATACCCTCTATATCACTGAGTTTTGTGAGAAGTTCCGGAAGCTTCTTGCCCCCATACAGATCAACTCCGTAAAGAGTCGTCTCCTGTGCAACAAGAACCAGCTCCTTTATTCCGTCCGCTGCAAGTTTCTCAGCAGATGCCAGAAGTCTATCCATAGGAATACTTCTGTATCGGCCTCTTATGTGAGGTATTATACAATAAGTGCACAGTTTATTACAACCTTCTGCTATCTTAAAATATGCCATAGACGCATTTGTTGTGACTATTCTCTCAGATACAGGCTTTGGTGTATAATTTATATCATCTACTATGGCATCCTCATCAGTTCCTATCGCCTCCACTATCTTGTCATAATTTGTCGCACCGATTATGACATCGATCTCTGGAAGCTCTTTCATTATCTCGTCCTTATATCTCTGTGACAGACACCCAGCCACAATGAGTTTTTTAAGTCTACCGGTCTTCTTAAGACGTCCCATCTCTATGATGGTATTGATACTTTCCTCCTTCGCATCACTGATAAATGCGCAGGTATTTATGACCACAGCCTCTGCTTCAGTCTCATCATTTGTAAGTTCATGACCGGCCTTATTCAGAAGTCCCAGCATAACCTCACTGTCAACCAGATTCTTATCACAGCCAAGTGATATGAGTAATACTTTCATGTGCTCTCCAATAATTTATAATCGTTTGTTTTAATTTATATTGATCGACTCGACACAGTTCGCCATGAGCATCGCTATAGTCATAGGTCCAACGCCGCCCGGCACAGGAGTTATGGCTCCGGCAACTTCCTTTGCTGAATCAAAATCGACATCTCCGCAGAGCTTATTGTTCTCATCTCTGTGGATTCCAACATCTATGACAGTTGCTCCATCCTTTATGTATGAAGCATCTATCATCTTTGGCTTTCCTATAGCCACTACAAGTATATCAGCGCGCTTACATACTTCCTTGAGATCCTTTGTTCTAGAATGGCATACGGTCACTGTACCGTTCTCGCGGAGCAGAAGCATGCTCATAGGCTTTCCGACTATGTTGCTTCTTCCAAGGACAACGCACTCCTTGCCCTCTATCTCTATTCCTGATCTCTTGATGAGCTGGATAACACCGGCCGGTGTACATGACACGAATCCCGGCTGTCCTATACTGAGTGCACCAACACTCATAGGGTGAAATCCATCCACATCTTTCTTTGGCGAGATGGTCTTTATAACCTTATCCTCATCTATATGCTTTGGAAGAGGAAGCTGTACAAGTATTCCGTTCACCTTGTCATCGGCGTTGAGCTTCTCGATAAGTGTAAGAAGCTCCTCCTCTGTTGTATTCTCCGGAAGCTCATATGACAGTGAGCCTATTCCTATATACTCACAAGCTTTCTTCTTATTGCCCACATATACTGACGAAGCTGGATCATTGCCAACCTGTATAACCGCAAGACATATCTCAGTGCCCTCGGCTTTAATTGCTGCCACCTTCTCCTTCAGCTCATCCTTTATCTGCTTTGATATAACCTTACCATCTATAAGTTTATACATATATCTGACCTCCTGTAACATTAAGCATCAATACGCTATAAATATCTGCTTATAATCTATGCAGATCAATACTGTCCACAATATTAGAACAGTCCGACGATCTTGCCATCATCATCCACATATATTCTCTCTGCTGCAGGAGACTTTGGAAGACCTGGCATAGTCATGATAGTTCCTGTTATGGCAACCACAAATCCTGCTCCTGCACTTACATATACCTCGCGGATATTTATATCGAATCCTGTAGGTCTTCCAAGCTTCTTTGGATCATCTGACAGAGAATACTGGTTCTTTGCCATACATACAGGGAAATTGCCGAAGCCCATCTCCTCTATCTTGGCGATAGCCTTGCTGGCCTCTGCACTGTATGTAACGCCGTCTGCGCCATATATCTCTGTAGCGATACAATTTATCTTATCCTTTATTGAAAGGCTGTCATCGTAGAGCACCTTGAAGTTGCTCTTCTTGTTCTCCAGTGTGTTAAGCACTGCATTTGCAAGGTCTATACCGCCCTTGCCGCCCTGCTCCCATACGTTAGCAAGTGCGAAATCACAGTTTCTGTCTTCACAGAACTTCTTCACAAAATCGAGTTCTGCCTGGCTGTCTGTGACAAATCTATTAAGTGTAACAACTACAGGTACGCCGTACTTCTGAAGGTTCTCTATATGTTTCTCAAGGTTTACTATACCTGCCTTAAGTGCGTCGAGATTCTCCTCACCAAGATCAGCCTTTGCCACACCGCCGTTGTACTTGAGTGCTCTTACTGTCGCTACGAGGACAACCGCATCAGGCTCTAATCCGTTCATACGGCACTTGATATCAAAGAACTTCTCAGCTCCGAGATCTGCGCCAAAGCCAGCTTCTGTAATGACATAGTCAGCAAGCTTTAAAGCTGTCTTTGTCGCCATTACACTGTTGCATCCGTGCGCTATATTTGCAAAAGGACCACCATGTACGATCGCTGGTGTATGCTCAAGTGTCTGAATAAGATTTGGCTTGATAGCATCCTTGAGGAGTGCAGCCATAGCTCCCACAGCCTTGAGATCAGCCGCTGTAACAGGCTCATTATCCATGTTGTATGCAACGATTATTCTTCCCAGTCTCTCCTGAAGATCCTTCATATCACTTGCAAGGCATAGGATGGCCATGATCTCTGAAGCAACTGTTATGACAAATCCATCCTCTCTAGGTACTCCGTCCACACGCTTTCCAAGTCCTACAACAGTGTGTCTGAGCACTCTGTCATTCATATCCATACATCTCTTAAACACTATCCTATTCACATCTATCCTTAGCGCATTTCCCTGCTGGATATGGTTATCCATCATGGCCGCAAGGAGATTGTTTGCAGATGTTATGGCATGAAAATCTCCTGTAAAGTGGAGATTCAGATCCTCCATAGGTACTACCTGTGCATATCCACCACCGGCTGCACCGCCCTTGATGCCAAAACACGGTCCAAGTGAAGGCTCACGAAGTGCTATGACCGCCTTCTTTCCAAGCTGTCCCATAGCCTCACCAAGTCCTACGGTGATAGTCGTCTTTCCCTCACCTGCAGGTGTTGGATTGATGGCTGTGACGAGGATGAGCTTTCCATTCTCGTTGCCCTCGACTTTCTTTATAAGCTCATCTGAAAGCTTTGCCTTATACTTTCCATACATGTCGAGGTCGTCCTCTGATATACCAAGCTTCGCAGCAACCTCCTTTATGTGCTTCATCTCGGCATTCTGTGCAATTTCAATGTCTGTCATCATAGCTCTTATCCTCCGCTTTTCTATAAATTAGTGTCTATGTATTCATCGAACTGTTCCTGGCTCATCAGAATCTTTCTGGCCTTTGTCCCCTCCTCAGGGCCAACTACTCCCGCGGCCATCAGCTGATCCATGATCCTGGCTGCTCTGTTAAAGCCTATCTTGAACGTTCTCTGAAGCATACCTATTGAAGCCTTTTCCTTCTCTATAATGAATCTTCCTGCTTCCACGAAGTATTCATCCTTATCGTTTGCAGAAGCCCCGCCTATTGCAGTGGCTCCTGATCCGCCATTTCCTGATATCGACTTGGCAATATCATCATCGTATGTACCGACTCCGTTGTTCTTCTTAAGAAAGTCAACGACTGCTGTAACCTCATCATCAGAAACAAATGCACCCTGAACCCTGACAGGCTTCGGATAACCGGTCGGATAAAACAGCATATCACCCTTTCCAAGAAGCTTCTCCGCTCCAACCATGTCAAGTATGGTTCTGGAATCCACTCCTGATGATACCGCAAATGCTATTCTGGATGGCACATTTGCCTTTATAAGTCCTGTTATTACATCTACAGAAGGTCTCTGTGTCGCTATGACAAGATGTATCCCGGCAGCTCTGGCAAGCTGTGAAAGTCTTACTATCGCATCCTCTACCTCGCCATGGGCAACCATCATAAGATCTGCAAGCTCGTCCACTATAACAACGATCTGCGGCATCTTTGGAAGCTTCTCGCCGTCAGCGCCGGCGATAACCGCACTCTCGACCTTGTCATTGTAGCCCTGTATATTACGGACACTGTGTTCTGCAAAAAGCTGATATCTCCTTGTCATCTCCATCACAGCCCAGTTGAGTGCTCCGGCTGCCTTCTTCGGATCGGTTACTACCGGAATAAGAAGATGTGGTATGCCGTTGTAACATGCGAGTTCTACCATCTTCGGATCGATCATTATAAGCTTGACCTCCTCCGGTGTTGCCTTGTACAGAATACTCATTATTAGAGTATTGATACATACCGACTTACCTGACCCTGTCGCTCCGGCAATGAGAAGATGTGGCATCTTGGCAATATCCGTGGCTATTACCTGTCCGCTTATGTCCTTTCCTACTGCAAATGCAACTTTTGATTTGAGATTTTTAAAGTTGTCCGATTCTATAAGTTCCCTGAATGCTACAATGGAATTCTCTTTGTTTGGAACCTCTATTCCTATAGCTGCCTTTCCAGGTATCGGAGCCTCAATACGAATGTCTGCTGCAGCAAGGTTTAGCTTGATGTCATCGGCAAGATTCAGTATCTTGCTAACCTTCACTCCCTGCTCCGGCTGCATCTCAAACCTTGTAACCGCAGGACCACAGCTGTAGTTGGTTATTGTCACATTTACACCAAATGTCTCAAGTGTATTTTTAAGCTTTATTGCCGTCTCCCTGACGTGCGCATCCCTATTTGAATTATTATTCTTAGGAGGCTCGTTTAGCAGGCTCGCCGTTGGGAATCTGTACCTGCGCCCCTCCTGATATGTCTTCGACTCCTTATCGCTCTGCTTAGTCTTCCTTACAGGCTTTTTCTGTATAACCGTCTCATCTGCAAAAGCGGAATCCATAAGAGGATTGTAATCCGACACGCTCTCTGGATGCATATTGCCATTGATCGCACCTGCAAGCACATCTTCAGCATCACTGTTCACAATGTCATCCGCCATATCTGTCTTATCAGGCATAGCCATGCTGGCTGCGGCACTCTCCGTCTGCCTCTTAATCTGCCTGTTTCCGAATCCGTCAAGCGCGGTATCCACAGGTTCAGTATCAGTTGTATCCACCTGTACAGGATTGATAAACTCATCATCCTCATCAGACATTACGATCTTTTCAACACCATTACTGAACTCATCATATGGAACCGCGGTATGGTCGTCAATCAGATTATCCGACTGAAGTTCATGGACTTCTTCCCTATAGAAGAAATCCTTTGGCTTATCAGAATCCTTTTGCTTATTACCTGATGATCTATTCTTCTTCTGATGATCTGTGCCATTTGATTCCTTTGGACCATATACATTGAGATTTGCCATGGAAGGCTTTGCCCGTCTGCCCGAAGATACTAGAACCCTGTCATCATTCTCCATCATAGGATTTTTTACACGATTATTATCCTCACCATTCCAGCCATCGTCAGTATCGTATCCATAATCACCAGCATGCTCATCATCGTAGTCCTTATCTGATCTGATTCTTTCCCACAGCAATTTTATGTTGTCTATAACCGATATCTCTGTTATCAGAATAAACATGACAACTGCAAGAATAAGCATCACTATGCAGGCACCGGGAACACCAAGAAGCTTTCTTATGGCAAAGAATATCCCTCCTCCTATAACTCCGCCGCCGGCATGATGCTGATATCCGTCCAGATAGCAGTTTTTGATCGATATGTAATCTGTTGAATAAAACACCTGAAATATCATTGATACAAGCAGCAGAACAACTCCAAAGCACACAACTTTCTTGACCAGTTTCCTGTTGAAATCATTCGATATCAGGAATGCAGCCGATACAAACAGGTATATCGGGAAGAAATATTCACTGAATCCAAGGATTCCAAAGAAGAATCCTGAAACAACGTCTCCGACTATTCCACAGATGCGGAAGTTTGCTATCAAAAGGAAGATTGAGAACGCAAATATCACTATAAGGATTATCTCATTTCTCATACGCCTCTGTCTTGCCTGTTCTGCCGCAAGCTGCTTCTTTGTCATGCGGGGGGTACCCGTCTTTTTAACATTTGCTCTTGTCTGTTTTGTCCTGCTCCTGGAATTTAAATTTCCAGATATCTTTTTATTTGATGAAGTTTTTGTTCCTGACTTTTTATTACCAGAAGCCATCTCTTACCTCTTCTTCCATTATTCTAAACAATATCCTATGGAATTTTACTATCATTTATGCAATTAATCAAGTCATAGAGTTTTTTTAAAGCGTCAGCCATTCCTCCTGATGCAGTTATTATTCCCGCGCGGACAGCTTCATTTCCTACCAGTACTGATCCAACATCCTTTGTAAGTTCAGCAGTATTGAACATGTATTTCTTGAAATCATCATGGGAAATATCTGAATGTACAACCGTAAAATCTATTATACGATCCTGCATTTTCTCAATATATTCAAAATTCTGCTTCACGCCAAGCACAGCAGTGCTCGTCCGTATAGGATGAACCACCATAGTCGCGGTTGGGACTATAAATGAGGCATCTCCGGAAGTTGCCAGAGGGACTCCTATGGAATGCCCCCCGCCAAGCACCAGTGTCACAACCGGCTTTGACAGACTTGCAAACATTTCCGAAATCGCAAGTCCCGACTCAACATCACCGCCAACTGTATTTATAAGCACCAACACGCCTTTTATCTCACGGCAGTTCTCCGCCTGTGCAACCGCTGGAAGAAGATCCTCATAGCTCGTACTCTTCACACCCACGGGCAGTTTTTCATGTCCTTCTATCTCTCCATATATTCCACACAACAGAATATAGCCATCATCTCCGCACTCCATAATGTGGCAGTTCTTCCCTGCCTTTATTCTGTCCTCTATTTTTCTTAGATTCGCTCCTGCCGCCATGTTCTCGGAACTATCATTCATATAACCATACCAGCTTTCCACTCAAAAATTAAGAAGGGGGATCGCCCCCCTTCTCATATAGTAATATGAAAATATTTGTTTTTTTATTCAGCGCCAGGCTGTCGAAATATTCCTATAATATATTACATGACAAGCACGATATCATTTTCGTCCTTGAGTGCGCTTGCTGGAATATAGTTCGACTTAAATGTCTCTCCGTTCACTGTCATACTCTGGAAACCGCTCTCATGTCCATCCGGATTCTGTACCTTGATGGAAAGTTTCTTGCCTCTGAACACCTTCTCAATCTCAAACTCCTTCCAGTCTGATGGAACTGAAGGTGCGATCTTGATTCCGCCAAAGTCAGGTCTCATACCCATGATACCCTCAACGCAGCCAACCATACAGGTTGATGCTGTACCTGTGAGCCAATGTACATGAGCACGTCCCTCAAATGGACTTCCCACAGATTCTGTAAACTGTCCATGGCAATATGGCTCAAGCTTTCTGATCTCTGCCTTATCATTCATGGATGCAGGTGAGCTCTCATTGAAATATTCGAACGCTCTGTTTCCATGTCCCATTAGTGCCTCGGCAAGTATGATCCAGCCCTGTGGCTGTGAGAATATACCTGCATTCTCCTTTGTTCCTGCATTGAACAGAAGCATTAATGCTCCGTCAAATGCGTGCTCTCTGTATGGAGGGAACATAAGTCTTACACCATACTCTGTGTTGAGTTCTCTATGAACGGACTCAAGTGCAAGCTCGGACTGCTCTCTTGTTGCAAGTCCGCTTATAACTGCCCATGACTGAGGATTCAGCCACATGCTTGCCTCTGGATCATTCTTTGAACCGATGACCTGTCCGCCTTCTTTGTATCCACGGATAAATCTGTCGTCCTCCCAGCACTTCTTCTGGATGGTCTCCCCCATCTTGTACTGAATGCTATTGATGTAATCTATGTACTCTGCGTCATTCTTCATCTCTGCAAAATACTTGATAACCGTCATCGCATAGTAGAGCTGCATGGCAACAAATGTTGACTCTCCTCTCTTTCCAAGTCTCAGACAGTCATTCCAGTCTGCCCAGAGTCCTGCCGGCATACCGTTGTCTCCAAGTCTGTTCATAGAGAAATCGATAGCTCTCTTAAGGTGCTCATATACAGTACCTTCATCCTTGTTGGCAAATGGAATAACCTCATCTATGAAGTCAAGATTACCTGACTCCGCAATATACTTGTATACAGTTGGGAACAACCACAGCGCGTCATCTGCACGATATGCAGGATGTCCGGTCTCCTGTACATATGAAGGATCATCTGGCGTGTCCTCATGTCCTGCATTATGTGTGAACTTTACAAGTGGAAGTCCGCCGCCGTTGTCTACCTGTGCTGACAACATAAATCTGATCTTCTCAAGAGCCATCTCAGGAGCAAGGTGAATAACGCCCTGGATATCCTGAACTGTATCTCTGTATCCATATCCGTTTCTCAGACCGCAATATGAGAATGATGCAGCTCTTGACCATATGAATGTCATGAAACACTGATATGCATTCCATGTATTTACCATATTGTTGAATGAATCACTTGGTGTATGTACCTGGAAGTTGTTGAGCTTTGAATGCCAGTACTCTATCAGCTCATCAAGTTCCTCCTGACATGCTGCAGCAGGATCTGAATATCCGGCTATGACAGCATTTGCAGCATCATTGTCCTTCATTCCAACTATAAATGCAAAATCCTTCGACTCGCCCGGAGCAAGTGTGAACTTTGTCTGAAGTCCTCCGCAGGCATTGCTGTTGTAGTTAAGCTTGTTGCCAAGATCACCATTTATAACTCCAACAGGATCACCATAACCGTGATATCTTCCAAGGAATTCCTCCTTGTCACCGCAGTATGATGCGACATCACTTCCAGCAATTGCAAAGAATCTTCTGTTGGCCTTGCTGCCGTTGATCTCTGCCTTCTCAACATTCTCGTTGATGACCTGAAGGATCTTGTTGTTATCCATGAAATATGTTCTTGTTATAAAGAGTGTGTACTGAAGATTTACCTGATCCTGTTCATAGTTACAGTCATTTGTAAACTCGCAGTATCCGATTGCTGACAGATTACGTGGTCTGTCCGAATTGTTGGTAACTCTTACCTTCCATACTTCATGAGTCTTGTTAAGTGGAACATAATACAGTACCTCTGACTTGATATCAGAATACTCTGCATACATCTTTGTATATGCCGTTCCATGGTGACACTCGCTCTTGTATACATCAAGGCTCTTGCCAACCGGCTGCCATGATGCTGACCAATAATCCTTTGTATCATCATCACGAATATATATATATCTTCCAGGCTGGTCAAAGCTGTTAAATATGTATCTAAGTATTCTTCCGTTTGCTCCTGACTTTTCAAAGCTGTAGCCACCTGCATTGTTGGAGATTATAGCTCCATATTCCGGTGAACCGAGGTAGTTTGCCCAAGGTGCCGGTGTGTCTGGTCTGTCAATTACATACTCTTTGTGCTGTTCGTCAAAATAACCGTATTTCATATGTTCCCCCTTAAATCTGTTTTAACATTTATTTTAGTTTGTTTTTTTCTGTCTGTCTTTATTTACTGCATTTATTTCAGTTATTAGAATGCCCCGGAACCGGTCATATAAATGGCCGGTTTCGAGACATCAGATTTACCCTTATAAAATAATATCAAATACCCTTATAGTTAGTAATTATTTACTGTACATCCTTGAGGCTCAGGCTTATTCTTCCTGCTCTCTCATCGATCTTGATGACCTTTACGTCAACCTCATCGCCAACATTTACAACATCCTCAACCTTTGCAACTCTCTTGTCTGAAAGCTTTGAGATGTGGATGAGTCCGTCCTTGTTCGGTGCAAGTGATACGATAGCTCCGCAGTCGATAACCTTAACGACCTTGCCATGGTAGTTCTTGCCAACCTCAAGAGGCTCTACGATCATGTTGATCATCTCGATGGCCTTGTCCATACCCGCCTGCTCTACGCCGCAGATAGAGATTCTTCCCTCATCATCGATATCGATCTTAACACCTGTCTCCTCGATGATAGTGTTGATAGTCTTACCTCTCTGTCCGATAACCTCACCGATCTTCTCTGGATCGATCTTGATCTGCTTGATCTTTGGTGCGAACTCATTGACTGTTGGTCTTGGAGCTGCGATAGCCGGCTTCATACATGTCTCCATGATAAAGAGTCTTGCCTCACGTGTTCTTGCGATGGCCTCCTCAACGATTGGTCTTGTAAGTCCGTGGATCTTGATATCCATCTGGATAGCTGTGATACCTTCTGTAGTACCTGTTACCTTAAAGTCCATATCTCCAAAGAAATCCTCAAGTCCCTGGATATCTGTGAGAACGATATAATCGTCATCTGTATCACCTGTTACCAGTCCGCATGAGATACCTGCAACCATAGCCTTGATAGGGACACCGGCAGCCATAAGTGACATACATGATGAACATGTTGATGCCATTGATGTTGAACCGTTTGACTCAAATGTCTCTGATACTGTTCTGATAGCATATGGGAACTCCTCCTCGCTTGGAAGCACTGGAAGAAGTGCTCTCTCAGCAAGTGCACCGTGTCCGATCTCTCTACGTCCTGGTCCTCTTGAAACCTTTGTCTCTCCTACTGAGTAAGCAGGGAAGTTATAGTGGTGCATATATCTCTTTGTTGTAACATTCTCATCAAGTCCATCAACTCTCTGGATCTCAGAAAGTGGAGCAAGTGTACATACGTTACATATCTGTGTCTGTCCTCTCGTGAACATAGCTGAACCATGAACTCTAGGAATGATGTCAACCTCAGCAGCAAGCGGTCTGATCTGGTTGATAGCTCGTCCATCAGGTCTCTTGTGATCCTTGAGGATCATCTTTCTCACCGTCTTCTTCTGGTACTGGTATATAGCATCAGGAAGTACTGCAAGCCACTCCTCGTTGTCTGCAAATGCCTCCTCAAGCTTCTCTGTTATCTGTCTGATATTCTCCTCACGAACCTGCTTCTCATCTGAGAATACAGCATCCTCCATAGCTGCTGGAGGAACGATCTCCTTGATTGCTGCAAAGAGCTCCTCTGGAACTGCACAGCTTACATATGAATGCTTTGGCTTTCCAACCTCAGCTACTATCTCATTGATAAATGCGATGATGTCCTGGTTGATATCATGAGCCATGTAGATAGCCTCGATCATCTTAGCTTCTGGTACTATGTTTGCACCAGCCTCGATCATGATAACCTTCTGTGATGTAGATGCAACTGTGAGCTTCAGATCGCCCTCATCCCACTGCTTCTGTGTTGGGTTGATGATGAACTCTCCATCAATAAGACCTACCTGTGTCATGGCACATGGTCCGTCAAATGGAACGTCTGATATACATGTTGCGATAGATGATCCGAGCATTGCCACCAGCTCTGGTCTGCACTCTGGATCTACTGACATAACAAGGTTGTTAAGTGTTACGTCATTTCTATAGTCCTTAGGGAAAAGTGGTCTCATAGGTCTATCGATTACTCGTGATGTGAGGACAGCGTTCTCTGATGCCTTTCCCTCTCTCTTGTTGAATCCTCCAGGTATCTTTCCAACTGAATATAACTTCTCCTCATACTCTACGGAAAGCGGGAAGAAATCGATTCCGTCTCTTGGCTTCTCTGAAGCTGTACATGTTGAAAGCACTGTTGTGTCACCGTACTTGATAAATGCAGCGCCATTTGCCTGTGCAGCTACTCTGCCTATATCGACTGTGAGCATTCTGCCTGCGATCTCTTTCTGGTATCTCTTGAATTCCTTACTCATCTCAAAATCTCCTTGATTATATTTATTTGTATTGTGGAAGACGTCGAAACAACTATAAAAAACACCATGTCTCAACTCCTTTTCAGCACCCTGATTCAATCACCCACGATATTCTTTATAGAAGTCTCGATATGTCATTCCACAATCTTTTAAATTTTAGCATACGAATATAAAAAATACAATATCCAAAGGTGTGTACTTATAAAAAAAGGCTTATAAAAAAGAACCATGTGCTGCCACATGGTTCTCATAATTGTTATTTTATTAAAGCCCGAATAGAAATTCTTAAACTAGAATTACTTTCTGAGTCCAAGGCTCTCGATAAGCTTTCTGTATGCCTCGATATCCTTGCTCTTGAGGTATGCAAGAAGGTTTCTTCTCTGACCAACCATCTTAAGAAGACCACGGTTTGAGTGATGATCCTTTGGATTAGCCTTGAAATGTCCGTTGAGGTCATTGATTCTTGCTGTAAGAAGTGCGATCTGAACCTCTGTTGAACCTGTGTCGTTTGCATCCTTGCCGTACTTAGCTACGATTTCCTGCTTCTGCTCTTTTGTTATCATAATAACAATCCTCCTATAAAATAAATATACATGGCTGACACCGGGCAAAAGGTCTAGAGGTATCCTCAAACTAAGTGTCAGCTGACCTTGTGTAGAATAACATATGTGTGTTTGTTTGTAAAGGGGGAATTATTCTACATATTATTATCCTCTACTATTATTGTTTCATATTGCAGAACTATTGCAGAACTACTCTGCTATTTCATATTGCAAGAACGCATAATGAAGTCTTGTTCCCTCCGATATATTTTCTGGAAGTAATGCTCTTGCAACGAGCTTAGTCTCACCATCCGGCTCATTCTCATCAACCAGATTAGCGTAATCTCCATCTATAGATTTTACTATGTAATATTTTTCCATCTTCTTCACCTTTTATCAGCTATATATTCAGCTGTGTCCTTCCATTATCTATCGTTTCACACCTGGCATTACTTGTATATTTTGACGCCTGCCGTTCAGCATTATTTGTATATTTTAATACATACCATTCGACATTACAAGGTTCACTATCTCAGCATCACGAAGTCATTACAAGGTTCAGCATCTCAACTTATTCCTTGTTATCATAAACTTATGTATGCTATAATAATTCGCGCAGGCTTTGCACATACATATCCGGCAGTGCATTTGTCTGAAATGAAGTGGTAGCTATACCACGTTTTAAAGGAGACATATTATGGCAGGTTCTACCATAGGAAATAAATTCACTATCACAACATGGGGAGAATCTCATGGAAAGGCTCTGGGAGTTGTTGTTGACGGATGTCCGGCAGGACTTCCGCTTTGCGAGGAGGATATCCAGATATTTCTCGACAGGAGAAAGCCGGGATTTTCGCAGTTCTCAACTCCAAGAAAAGAATCTGACACCGTTGAGATATTATCAGGAATTTTCGAGGGAAAGACAACAGGAACACCTATATCAATGATGGTGAGGAACACTTCACAGCGCTCCGGGGATTACGGAGATATCGCCACATATTATAGACCAGGGCATGCAGACTACACTTTTGATCAGAAGTATGGTTTCAGAGACTATAGAGGCGGCGGACGATCGTCAGGAAGAGAGACCATAGGCAGGGTTGCCGCAGGTGCGATCGCATCTAAGATACTTAAGGAACTGGGAATCAACATAACTACATATGTATCTTCCATCGGTGATGTACATATAGACAAAAACAATTTTGATGCAGACTATATTCTCAAAAACGATCTTAACATACCTGATCCAGCTGCTTATACCAGGGCATCTTCTCTTCTTGAGGATTGCATGGCTGGAAACGACTCCATAGGCTCAAGTGTTGAATGTATCGTCCACGGAATGCCTGCAGGAATCGGAGAACCAGTATTTGACAAACTAGACGCATGTCTGGCGAAGGCCATCATGTCCATCGGAGCTGTCAAGGCAGTGGAAATTGGCGAGGGCACAGAGGTTTCTGAGAGCAGAGGATCATACAATAACGACGAATTTACCATGAAAGACGGCAAAGTCTCAAAAAGTACAAACCATGCCGGTGGAATTCTGGGCGGCATGAGTGATGGCTCAGACATCGTGCTGAAGGCTCATTTCAAGCCTACTCCGTCAATTGCCTCCACACAAAATACCGTCAACAAATCCGGGGAAGACATCGAGGTGTCCATAAGAGGCCGCCACGATCCGATTATCGGGCCAAGAGCCGTTGTTGTTGTCGAATCGATGACCGCCCTCACTATTCTGGATCTGTTATTTGAGAACATGTCATCGAGAATTGACAAGATTGTGGAATTTTATAACGACTGAAGAATCAAGAAATAAAATTATGCTTGGCATTCAACATCAAAAAAGATATGTCCAACCATCTGTTTGCAGGTACACGGGCATATCTTTTTTTCATCTCCATATATTATTCAAAGACTATATAAAATACAGCTTACAACTATTCATCTTTTTTCTTAGGCTTGTTAATCACATAAAGTCCAAGTCCAACTATCACACCGCCACCAATGATATTTCCGAGGGTAACCGGAAGAAGGTTCTTTCCAAAAAAATTACCTATAGTCAACTGGTCGCTTATCTGCTGGGCTGTATAGCCATAAAGCTCACATGCTTTGTCGACATATTTGCTGTTTGATGCAGCCATGATTCCAGCCGGAATATAATACATATTGGCAACGCAATGCTCGAAGCCTGATATAACAAATACCATGATCGGGAAAAAACACGCAAATATCTTACCTATTATATCCTTTGCTGATGATGCCATAAGGACAGCAACACACACAAGGATATTGCACATTATTCCTGATACAAAGGCATTTCCAAAATCAAGCCCAGTCTTACCCATGGCAACCTTGATAGTGTAGGCACCGAGGCCGCCGGCTGAATTGTCAAACTGTCCGCTTCCATATATCAGAGAAGCTGTAACCACTGATCCAAGCAGATTGCTGAGATATACTACTATCCAGTTCTTTAACATCTGAACAAGTTTTATCCTTTTATCCACTACAGCTGCTATCATCATACAGTTTCCAGTAAAAAGCTCAGCACCTATAATAGAAAGCATCATCAGTCCTACCGGGAAAATACAGCCCGCAAGTGTCTTTGCTAATCCAAAATTGTCAATCGTATGTACTGCAAGATTTGATCCCTCAGCACCGATTGCAATAAACATGCCTGCGAAAAAGCCCATCATGATCATTTTGTGCAGTTTCAGGTTTGCTTTTCCAACTGCACCTTTCAGATTGTTCTCAATGATCTGTGCCGGAGCAAAATAATTGTTTTCCATGATTTGATTCTCTCCTTAGTCTATAAGTTATTTTATTTTAAGCCCTTGGATACGCTTTCGCATATTCTTCTTTGAGCTTACTCTGCTTATTAGTCAGATATATCTGAGTAGTGGCTATATCCACATGTCCCAGCATCTCCTGAACAGACTTGATATCTGCCCCATTATTTAGCATATGCGATGCAAATGAATGTCTTATCATATGCGGCGTTATATCTTTATCTATTCCAGCCTTCGCTGCATAATATTTTATTATCTTCCAAAATCCCTGTCTGGACATAGGCGCACCCTTACAGTTGAAAAACAGGTAATCGCTTCCACCACTCATATCATCACGCACCTCTGTTATATATCTGCTCAGTGCTCTCTGTGCAACTTCCGCAACAGGAACCGTCCTCACCCGGTCTCCATCATGGCATTCTATAAACCCAAGCTTCATGTTAACATCCGTGAGCTTGAGTGTAACCAGTTCTGTCACCCTGATGCCCGTTGCATAAAGGAGCTCCAACATAGCCTTATCTCTGATCTCCTTTGGAGTCTTGTTCGTAGGCTGTGAAAGAAGTTTATTGACCTCACTGATCGTAAGTATCTCAGGCACTTTCTTAACGATCTTCGGTGGCTTTATATTCTCAGCGGGATCATCATCAACAATCCGCTCTCTGAGCAAAAATGCGTAAAACGACTTTATGGACGCTATATTACGCGACACCGTAGCCATTGACATTCCATTCTTCTCCATATCAAGAACATACGAGGTTATATATGTCTCAGTTATATCCTCCAGCCTGTCAAGATGTTTGTCGCAAAAATAAGCAACAAACTTCATAAGATCCCTTCTATATGACGCTATGGTATTCTCACTTGATTTTTTTACATTTCTTAAATATTCAACGTATCTGTCTATGTATTGTTCCACTAATTTATCCCCTTAGTTATGTAGACTAAAATATATTATAAATATAAATGTAAATAAAATCAAACACTAATTTAATAAGTAAAACTGCGCCTTTGCAGTATTTTTCCTCAAAATACCAAATGGGGTGTTGCTTTGTAATTATGTATACTACATATTGACATAATTTTTTTCAAAATTGTTTCACTTTTTTTAATTCAGATATTAACCCACCCGTTTCTTACTTGTTTAGAATTATGTGAGTGAGCATTTATACGCATAAATCGCTATCAGTGTTTTTGAATCAACTATCTCTCCGTTTTTTATCATTCTGTCAACATCATCAATTTCGATGTACTCACAGTTGATAAATTCATTCTCATCAGGCTCTGTTTTTTCAAACATAAGATCCCTACCGATGTATAAATAGGTCTGTTCATCACTTGTACCTATAGCCAGCACTGTCTTTGTAACATATTCAACGTTTCTGGCTATATATCCTGTCTCTTCCCTCAGTTCCCGTATCGCTGCATCCTTGGGCGTTTCCCCCTCATCTATAAATCCTGCCGGAACCTCATATGTGATTTCATCTATGGCATTCCTATACTGTCGGACAAGTACGATTCTTCCATCATCGCAGACTGGAAGAATGCACGCCCCAGGTGAATGTTTGATCAGATCATACACGACTCTTCTCCCATCAGGGAGAACAAGATAATCATTATAAACATCAAACACATGCGCTCTGTATGCCAGTTCAAGCCTTTCTCTTTTAAACTTCTCACATTTCATTTCCACAAACACCTCCGTTACAAAAAAAGAAAGTATTGAAAATGCTTTATTCTCAATACTTTCTTAGTTTTTAATTCTCATGATTTAAATTCTCATGATTTTACTTTGCGTAGTCTGTTACGCGTGACTCTCTAATAATATTTACCTTAATCTGACCTGGATATTCAAGCTCATTTTCAATCTGCTTTGCAATATCTCTTGCCAGCAATACCATATCAGAATCGCTTACATGTTCAGGAACTACCATCACACGAATTTCTCTACCCGCCTGAATAGCAAATGTCTTATCTACACCCTTATGAGCATTGGCAATATCCTCAAGCTTCTTAAGTCTTGTAGTATAAGTCTCCAAGGTCTCTCTTCTTGCTCCCGGCCTTGCAGCAGAAATAGTATCTGCAGCCTGTACCAAAAGTGCAATCAATGACTCAGGTTCAACATCTCCATGATGTGACTCTACAGCATTGATAACAATTGCTGATTCTTTGTATTTTCTACACAGATCAGCACCGATCTGAACGTGCGAACCTTCCATCTCATGATCCAGGGCTTTACCTATATCATGAAGTAATCCAGCACGCTTTGCAACCTTGATGTCGACACCTATTTCACCGGCCAATAAACCACACAACTGAGCTACTTCAACTGAATGCTTAAGGGCATTCTGTCCGTAGCTTGTTCTAAATTTCAACTTACCAAGAAGTCTCACTAACTCTGGATGAATTCCATGTATTCCTACCTCAAGGGTAGCCGCCTCGCCCTCTTCACGCATCATAGTTTCAACTTCCTTCTGCGCTTTCTCAACCATCTCTTCGATTCTGGCTGGGTGAATTCTTCCATCCACGATGAGTTTCTCAAGTGCAATTCTAGCTACCTCTCGTCTTACAGGATCAAAGCTTGATAAAATAACTGCCTCAGGAGTATCGTCTATTATCAGATCTACTCCAGTAAGTGTTTCGAGAGTACGAATATTTCTACCCTCTCTACCAATTATTCTACCCTTCATCTCGTCGTTAGGCAACTGAACTAATGAGATCGTTGTCTCTGAAATGTGATCAACAGCACATCTCTGTATTGCGTTGACAACATACTCTTTCGCCTTCTTGTTCGCTTCTTCTTTAGCTCTGGTTTCTAATTCCTTGACCATAACTGCTGTTTCATGCTTTACTTCATCTTCAACAGTCTTTAATAAGTATTCCTTTGCTTGTTCAGAGGTTAAACCTGAAATTCTTTCAAGTTCCTGTAAACGTTTCGCCTGTAACTCTTCGACCTTTGCCCTCTGCTTATCAAGAGCGCTTTCTTTTCCGGCAAGACTTGCTTCCTTCTTCTCTACTGCCTCAGTCTTCTTGTCAAGATTCTCCTCACGTGCAAGAATTCTCTTTTCCATACGTGACAGTTCCCCACGTCTGTCCTTTACTTCCTTTTCAAGGTCATTACGTGTCTTAAGGGAATCTTCCTTTGCCTCAAGCAATATTTCACGCTTCTTAGCTTCGGCGGTCTTCTGAGCTTCATCGATAATCTCTCTTGCCTGTGACTCCGCTCTTCCTATCTTGGTCTCAACTATATTCTTGCGATACGCAATAGCTATAAACCAAGTAGCAACAAGCAGCGCAACTACAACAACAGCGACTATCACCCATACTATTGGTGAATCCACAGGAGCACCTCCTTATTAAGTTTTCATTGTACAAGAATACAACTATTTAAGTTTAATATTTTTAACTAATTATGTCAAGTAATTATGTCCAATTGTAGGTTCTTTTTTTGACAATAGTATAATAAGTTTTTCGCTTGCAAACTATTTCCTATATTGTCCCATTTACACTAATTCTGTTCCCGATATTTTTATGGGTTCTGTTCTTTAATTCTGTTCCCGATTCTGTTTTTGATTCTGTTCTCGACACTCTTCCTGTATAATCCGTATACTTTCATTTATCTTTCTGTGATCGAACCCCTTGCTGTACAGGTACGCCATCACCTTATTTCTCCCGTCTGTCAGATCTGTATATGAATATTTTTTCCTTATGATCGCAAGTATTGTCTCCGCCTCATCCTGTTCATAGGTATCATTTAACGCTCGTTCAACAATATCTCGTCCTATATGCTTTCCATCAAGCTCATACTCAATGATCCTGCGTCCTTTCTTTCGCATATTCTTTCGGACATAACCACACGCATACCGATAATCATCTATATATCCATATGTTTTCAGTTTTTCAACCGAGTGCTCTATGATCTCCTCATCGTAATATAAATCTTTGAGTTTCTTTCTGATGTCATATTCGCATTTATCTGAAAACTTTATGGAATTGACAGCCTTATTGAGAGCTCTGCGAAACAAATATTCTTTTCTAAATTCCTTAATGGAAACCTCATCAACTTCCTCACCTACACGGAGCTGCAGTCTCCTGATATCAGAAGAATAAACGGATGCATACGGCTCGTAATCTATATACAGGCAATATCTCTTGTCATCTATTCTTCTGATATCCGTAACTATCATCTACACAATCTCCCAATATCTACTCTTCTTCGTTCTCAGCAGGCTCTGTAGTGCCTGCGCCATCACCAGCAACGCCAAGTATCTCTCTGACCTTCTGCTCAATCTCTGAGCATATTGTCTCATTGTTCTCAAGATACATTTTGGCATTCTCGCGTCCCTGGCCTATCTTGTTGCCGTTATACGCATACCATGCGCCCGACTTATCGACGATATCATTTGCAACGGCAAGATCAAGTATATCTCCAACCTTTGAGATACCCTTACCAAACACGATATCAAATTCTGCCTCTTTGAATGGGGGTGCAACCTTATTCTTCACTATCTTGACACGAGTCCTGTTGCCAACTATCTCGCCGCCCTGTCTGAGGGTATCGATACGTCTTACATCAAGCCTGACAGATGCATAGAACTTAAGGGCACGGCCACCTGTTGTAACCTCAGGATTGCCGAATACAACTCCAACCTTCTCTCTGAGCTGGTTGATAAATATAACAACACAGTTGGTCTTGCTGACAACAGCTGTGAGCTTTCTGAGAGCCTGTGACATAAGTCTTGCATGAAGTCCCATGTGGGAATCTCCCATCTCACCATCTATCTCAGCCTTAGGTACAAGGGCTGCCACAGAGTCTACAATAACAACATCTACAGCCCCCGATCTAACCATAGTCTCAGTTATCTCAAGAGCCTGCTCTCCGCAGTCAGGCTGTGATATGTACAAATTGTCAATATCCACTCCGATATTCTTGGCATATGTAGGATCAAGGGCATGCTCAGCATCTATGAAGCCTGCTATGCCACCTCTCTTCTGTATCTCTGCAACGATATGCAGTGCAACCGTCGTCTTACCACTTGATTCGGGACCAAACACCTCTATTATCCTTCCCCTAGGTATACCACCAAGTCCAAGCGCAATATCAAGGCTGAGCGACCCCGTTGGAATGACATCTATATTCATGTTTGCATTGGAATCCCCAAGCTTCATAACTGAACCTTTTCCATACTGTTTTTCTATCTGTGCAATAGCTGCATCAAGAGCTTTTTTCTTATCGTCTTTGTTGACGCTATTGATTGAATTACTTGCCATAGTCTGTTCCTCCTAAACATATGTTCGATTACTTTATTATACTATTAAATATTTGCTGTTTTGTCAACAACTAATTCCCGGTTACATACACATCCTATCATTATTTATGCACGTTTTTATACGCACAGCGGTACTACAATCAGCACACAATAACTTTATACCATACATATTCGGTACATGTATGATGCATATATAATATATATACAATACATTTTCGATACATATCAAATACCATATTTCTTTTTCTCTTGATCTTACAGGGATATTGTGATCATATGGTGATCCTGCGATCACACGATACCACGCAGGAAAGAATAATACTCCCAGAAATCTCAGATAATAATAATCGCTTAAACTGTATTGATTATATCACACTTTACACGCTAGAACTATTAAGATACAATAAAATTTATACTCAAGCAAAGAAATCTAGCACTAAAAATAGCAGTCAAGAATTCTTGAAAGAAAAATTGAAGCAGTCAGGAATTAAAGCAATCAAATTTATAAACGGAGGACGTAAATGAGCACGGTTGGAATCGTATGCGAATATAATCCATTTCACAAAGGACATCTATACCAGATCGAACAGGCAAAAAAACTCACTGAAGCCGACCATGTGGTGTGCTTTATGAGCGGCAATTTCCTACAGAGAGGAATCCCTGCCCTCGCTGACAAGTTTACAAGGGCTGAAGCCGCTATCAAGTGCGGTGTGGACGTTATATTCGAGATACCATTTGTCTACTCAACATCAAGCGCAAGGGATTATGCCACCGCTGCCGTCACCATGATGGATATGAGTGGTGCCATAGACTTTATATCGTTCGGAGCAGAGACAGACGACCTTGTTCTTCTGTCGCAGATCGCCGATATCGTGGAAAATGAACCTCCACAGGTATCAGACAGCATCAGAAGATCCGTGGCATCAGGCATGACATATGGCGCAGCCAGAGCTACCGCAATCGAGGACTATCTCCAGAAAAAAGATATCGTCAGGAATAATCCCTCAAACAGCTCCTCATCAGTCTCTAAAAGCAACATAAGCAGCGTTATGTCAAGTCCCAACAACATACTTGCCATAGAATATCTCGCCGCCCTCAAAAGAATCAAATCAAAAATCAAGCCGGTCATAATAAAACGTATTATATCGGATTACAACAGCAACGAAGCTGTTCATGACATATGTTCAGCATCAGCAATCAGATCTCTTCTGAGAAATTCCGACATAAAGACTATTGAGCGCCATGTTCCGAAAGAATGCTACTGCATCCTTGACACAAACTACAGAAAAACATTCCCGGTATTTGAGGATCACTTGTCCAGTCTCCTCGCCGCGGCGAGACTTCTTTACGGCAGATATGACCTCTCTCCATCAATATCATCATTCAGCGAAATAGTTGACATGGATAGAGATCTGTATAATAGAATGTCAAAGATCGACTCAGATATGTCATTTTCGGATACCGCAAAGACTATCAAATCCAGGAACTACACTCTGACACATATACAGAGGGCTCTTCTACACTATGTGATGCAACTAACGAAAACGGATTATGATACCTATAAATCGAATGGATGGATATACTATCTACGTCTTATCGGGCTAAATACGCGTGCCGGAGGCATCGTAAAACAGATTAAAAAGAATTCATATATTCCTGTCATAACAAGAGCACCAGAAGCTGCATCTGTTCTGTCCACTGTAGGAAAATCAATGTTCGGTTATGATATCAAGTCGACAGCCATATATAATAGTCTCATCTACAGTGCCTACGGAACAAAACTGAAGAACGAATACGAACATACCATACCAGTGATAACCGATTGACACCCGAAGCTATAATTGACAATAATTGACTATCATTAATTCATATTCAGACTACGGTGTGCATATCTTACACGTATGAAGAATGTTTTTTATATGATAATCATAACAGCTATTGTAATATTTGCATGTCTGAACGCTTCTTTAATAACCTCAGGCTGCAGTCAGGGTATCTATCTATGGTATAGCTCCATAGTCCCTGTCCTGCTTCCTTTTATGCTGCTCACAAGTGTTATACTGAACTCCGCCGATCTAAACCATATGTCCGCCTACTGTGCATGTATGCTGACTCTTATCATAGGCTTGTTCTGCGGATTTCCAACCGGAACCATCACCATATCATTTCTGTACAAGAACGATAGGATAGGTCGTCATACCGCCCAGACAATGCTTCCCATCTGCAACAATGTGAGCCCAATGTTCCTGTACGGATACTTATACTCATCTTATTTATACAAATATATATCAATCAATACTCTTCTCGCATGTCTATACATACCGCAGTTCATATGTACCGCACTGTTCTTCCTTATACCTCGCATCATACACTTCATCTATGCTCATCCGCGCAGTCAGGCAATACTCAGGCAACTCAATATTAACATTGAAACTGCAGCCACTGCACACGTAGAATCGAAGTCACACGCGAACTTTAAAACAAACATTATATCCGAAACATCCGACTCATCAGATGACCGTCAGCGGCATCTGCTTGACAATGCTATTCACAATATAACTTTAATAGGTATATACATGGTTATCTTCGCTATATTAGGAAGCATCATAACCAACTACTTTCCCTGTCCATCCGCTCATATAGCTACAGCCTTTCTAGAGATATCTGCAGGCATCAAAACACTTGACGAGAGCACGCTATCTTTCAAAATAAAGACAGCCCTGTTTTTGTCGCTCACTGCCTTTGGAGGCTTATCCGCCTTGTTCCAAAGCTATGATCTTATACAAAAATCAGGGCTGTCTTTCACAAAATATATATTCGCTAAATGTATGTACGGTATATTATGTGGCATAACTGTATTTCTAATACTGTAGACATGGCACAAACAACTTATTCATCGAGATACTCATCATCGTCGTCTTCGTCATCATAGTCATCGTCATCATATTCGTCGTACTCATCATCATACTCATCTTCTTTAGATGTATACTCTGTCTTTCCATAGACATTATACTCATCTTCTTTGGTGTCAAATGCAGAATCAACCTGAGCCGACTGCTCTATAACTCCATTCATCTGATTAATGCTGGAGTCAAGCTCAGCCATATTGGATGCAACTCTAGTTGAATTATCCTCGAGTGACTTTATAAGATTCTCATAGTTTGCACGTTCAGCCTGAAGTGTTGCGTCAATATACTGGCTTATCTCTGCAAGCTTATCCTTTGAATAATACATCGCACCTGTTCTCACCTGATCAGCTTCTTCGTTTGCCTCAGCGACGATCTGTTCAGCCTGGCTTCTTGCAAGATCTGTAATCTCGTTTGCGCGGAGATTAGCCTGCTCAACGATCTGGCTCTGATCAACAAGTCTGTTAGCCTCAGCGACAGATTCTGTGATTATAGAATCCGCCCTAGCTCTGGCATCCGCCAATATAGCTTCCTTGTTTCTCATGATCTTCTTACATCTCTCTATCTCATTTGGTATCTTGAGCTTGAGTTCACTAACCATCTGCATCAGATCCTCTCTTGGCACAATGATCTTACTGGAAGACAACGGCTGGAACTTGCAATTGTCAATAAATATCTCTATCTCACTAATCATCTCTTCAATACCTTTTCTTGCCATGTTATTCTCCTCCTAATTATCTATCGCAAATTACACTCGAATATCCGCAAATCTCTCTTTAAGAATATCCTGTATCGGTTCCGGAACAAAATCTTTTACGTCAACACCAAAACTTGCATACTCCTTAACAATACTCGAACTGAGATACGAATACTGTATATTCGTTGTCAGAAAAACTGTATCTATGTCTGGTGCAACCTTTCTGTTACTCTGGGCTATCTGCAACTCGTACTCAAAATCTGTGACAGCCCTGAGACCTCTGACAATGACCTTGATATCATTCTGTCTAGCATAGTCTACTAGAAGGCCTCCAAATCCAACAACTTTAACATTAGGTATATCCGAAACTACATTCTTTAACATATTAACACGTTCGTCTAAAGAAAACAATGGTGTTTTTGCAGTATTGTTCAGCACTCCAACTGTGAGTTCGTCGAACATTTCCGCCGACCTTTTTATTATATCCAAATGTCCAAGTGTCACGGGATCAAAGCTTCCCGGATATATAGCTCTACTCATCTTCCAGTCTCCTGTAAATAAATGTATGTTTATTTGTCTTGTATTTCTTTATCTTATATATCTCAAATCCTATGTCATTCAGATAATCAAACTCCGTATCAAGATCAGATTCCACAACTATTATGGTATCATCCGACACTATATCTGATCCCGACAATCTCATGAGAACATCCCGCTCAAGCGATCTTCCATAGGGGGGATCCATGAATATGATATCAAATACATCTTTTTGTCTTTCCAGCGTATTCACTGCACTGACGGCATCTGTGCTCAACACCTGTGCTCCATCACGCAGCTTTGTGAAATCCAGATTTTTGTTTATACACTCAAGAGCTTTTCTGCCATTTTCCACAAACACAGCTCTCTTCGCACCTCTGCTGAGTGCCTCTATGCCTATCGCCCCACTTCCGCTAAACAGATCAAGAAAGCTGCATCCCGGTATATCTGGTGAAAGGACATTGAACAAAGTTTCCTTTATCCTGTCAGTTGTAGGTCTTGTATCCATAGAATCCACAGTAACCAGTTTCAAACTGCGTGCACGGCCCGCTATAACTCTCATCATTTTCTCCTAACCGACCACAGTGTTCTGCAGTCTCTATAAATTTACAGACATTTTTATAACACGATATATTATAAAATACAAGTCCGATGCGATTAGTTGCCGAGTATCTTGTCTCTAACATATTTACCCGTGTCCGACAGATCATCGATAGTTATAGTCGATGTCGCTGTGGAATCCGGTTTTATGAGAGCTGATGTCTCGTTCTTGTTGCACAAGCTCCAAGATGCATAGCTCAAATTATTGTCATTTATCAGATCAAACCACACATCAGATGAGTCATAATCTATGCCGCCATTTCCCGAGGCATCACACAGACTGAATTCACTGACAAACACCGGAAGTCCGTTTGAGATGGCCGTCTTTACCTTATTTCTCAGATCATCCTTGTGGGTTGCTGCATAGAAATGCACAGCGTACATTATATTGTCATAACCAGTTATCGGATCTTCTGACACGATATCTACATCCTGGCTCCAGTTCGGAGTACCAACTATTATTATAGCATTCTTGTCATTCTTTCTTATCACCGGAATTATTATCTCCGCATAGCTCTTGATATCTGACCAGGACGTGCCTCCATTTGGCTCATTGCAGATCTCATATATCACATTGTGATTTGAGGAATACTTTGCTGATACATCATCAAAAAATTCCTTAGCATCATCTATATGGCTGTTTGGATTGTTGTCATTTAATATATGCCAATCGATTATGACATACATTCCAAGCTCTGTTGCAGCTGTAACTCCGGCATCAACAAGACCTCTGATACTGTCCTTGTCGCCCCCACTGCAGTATCCGTTGCTGTCACCTGTATCCGTGTACATGGCAAGACGTACCAGATTGGCATCCCAGTCATCTCTTATCGACTGAAATGCATCCTTATTCACATAATCAGGAAACCATGTGATTCCATGTGTGCTCACACCTTTAAGCTGATATTTGCTGCCCGATTCATCCACTATATCAGTTCCCTTCACCGACAGTTGTCCGTGATTATCAAATGGTGTTCCGTCCTCCGCTGTTTTCTTTGTATCGCTTTCTGCCACACCACCGGTCACATCCAACGTTTTATCTGTTTTATCTGTAGTTTCCACTTTGTTCATCTTGCCATCCTTCGGCTCAGCATCCACGCTGTTTGAAGTTGCACCTGACGTATCTGCAGATAAATTCTCACTTCCTCGGTATTCTTTTCCATCTATGTACAATATGTAGTCTACCACTGTCAGATCATCTGAGGCTATATTGTAACCAACATTTACTGATCCTCCCGCAGGTATATCCTGATTGTAATCTGCTGGTGTTATCGACACTGTATATTCGTTTATCTTTTTTTCTCCATTCCAGATATCTTCTATAGCAGGTTTACCCTTATATATAACATCAAGCTTCCAACCCGAAACCACAGATGAGGTCTTATTATATATATTGATATTCTCTGTCGCACAGATCTTACCAGAGGCTTCCCATGTACTGTCATGACCTATCTCGGCATAAAATGAAACGCTCTTTTTTTCGCTGTTTTTGCCGTCCGCATCATCGCCTTTCTTCGCTGCTGAGGTCATATCTGCAGCTTTATCCGATGTATCCTGTTCCAGATCCTTATCCGTTACATCAGTTGATATATTCTGCGTGCTATCCTGACCGTCCTTATCCCTGCCATCCGTTCTGCCTTTAATAAGCATATATCCCATCACACCTATGACCACGACCAGAACGCCGATTATTATCCCCATTATCAAAGTCTTTTTATTCTTCATATTTACCCCCGTTTTCAAATAATATAACAGCTACAGAACCGGCTGAAAATATCTATTATAGATTCCCTTTTCCTCAATTGTCCTGTCTATCTCAGCTCCATGATCTTCATATATCTTCTGCGCCGCCTTCAGCATATCGGCATGGTTATAGATATCTCCGATCTTAAACATGACCTCTCCGCTCTGTCTTATGCCAAAGAAGTCACCAGGCCCCCTCATCTTCAGATCCTCACCGGCAATATAAAACCCATCGTTCGACTTCTCAAGAACCTCAAGTCTTTCCATGGTATCCTTATCCTTCTTGCCGCTCACAAATATACAGTAAGACTGAAGTTTTCCACGGCCAACACGGCCTCTCAGCTGATGTAGCTGCGCAAGTCCAAACCGCTCCGCATTTTCCACCATCATGACCGTTGCATTTGGATTGTTGATACCAACCTCAATTACAGTCGTAGACACGAGTATACTTATACTGCCATTCGAAAAATCATCCAGTATGGCATTTTTCTCATCCGCCTTCATCTTGCCGTGAAGACATGTCACCTGTATATCGCCGCCATACTGGCTCCTTAACGTCTCCCGAAGCTCCTCCGTGTACTCAGTTACATTTGCAACATCGTCAAGCACTTCGCTGGCTTCCACCATAGGACACACTATATACACCTGATGCCCCTTACTCACTTCCTTCATGATAAAACTCTGCGCCGTTTTCCTGTAACTCTCATCAACCACGCAGTTCTTTATCGGTATTCTGCCCGCCGGAAGCTCATCTATAACAGATATGTCCAGATCTCCGTACATTATGATCGCCAGAGTTCTCGGTATCGGAGTTGCACTCATGACAAGCGTATGAGGATGTCCTCCCTTTTCCGTAAGCTTTTCGCGCTGCTTGACACCGAATCTGTGCTGTTCATCAGTTACTACCAGCCCCAGCCTGTTATACTCGACCTTATCCTGTATCAGTGCGTGTGTTCCAACGATCACAGACACATCTCCATTTTTTATATCCTGATACATAAGTCTCTTTTCCTTTACAGTCATGGAACCAGTCAGCAGACCGACAGATATTCCATACGGCTCGAACTGAGCGTGAAGCTCCTTGTAATGCTGCACTGCCAGAACCTCTGTTGGTGCCATTATAACGCCCTGCCAACCACTGACCGCAGCGGCAAAAAGTCCCACAGCAGCCACAATGGTTTTGCCGGATCCGACATCACCCTGTATCAGCCTGTTCATGACATGATCCGACGACATATCCTCCAGCATATCACGAACAGCGTTCATCTGGGCATTTGTCAGTGTAAAACTAAGTTTTTCTATAAAACGCCTTACTTCTTCGTCACAAGATATAACACATTCATTTCTATAGCCGGCAAAATCCGACTTTAACCTGTGCATATCCGATATAAATCCATAAAATTCATCAAATGCAATTCTCTTTACTGCCAGTTTGAGGTGATACTCATCCGCAGGAAAATGTATGGAAGCTACAGCCTCCGGAAGATCCATTATCCCATACTCTGAGAGTACATCTTCAGGGAGATAATCCACCAGTCCTGACGCTGCCGGAAGGGCGTTTCTAGCCGCTTTCTGGATGGTCTTTGATGTTATTCCCGGCGTCACGGTGTACACCGGCTGCCATACATTTGTCAGCTCACTGTATTTGTCCGGGGTGTAATACTCCGGCTGTGTCATTGTCATCATGCCGCTTTTGTATGAAACTTCTCCGGAAAATACAAACTCCTGACCTATATGAAAGAAATTACGCAAAAAAGGACAATTAAACCACATCAGCTTAATTGTCCCTGAAAAATCTTTTGCATAGACAATGGATATGGTTAACCCTCTGACCTTTCTGACTTCAACTCTGCTGTTGATCATCACCCTGACCGACTGCCGCATTCCAGTCTGCAGGTTCTCTATATCAACAGGATCCTCATAGGATATATACGTTCTGGGGTAATACATCAAAAGATCAGACACTGTATATATCCCCAGCTTAGACATGGCTGCCGCCGTCTTATCGCCTATTCCCTTTATCGTCTTTATCGAGTCGCCAAGTACCATATATCCACCTCATAACAGATATATATCTGTCTATTCAACCGAAACTATATAATAATATATAGGCTGTCCTCCATAGTAATGCTGAACATCCACATCCGGATATGTCTCCTCGACCCTGTCTGCCAGTTTCTCCGCATCCTCATCAGAAACATCAGCACCGCTGTAAATGCTTATAACCTCAGCCTCATCATCCACCGCATCAGCAATAAGATCAAATGTGACCTGTTCAATATCATTTCCGACACTGACAAGTCCCTTGTCTCCTATGCCCATGATATCTCCCTCTTTGATAGCCTTGCCGTCTATAGACGTATCCCTCACTGAGTATGTCACCTGTCCACTCTTCACATTCTTCACTGCAGCCTTCATGGATGATCTGTTCTCCTGGACATCCACAGTGCTGTCAAATGCTATCATAGCGCTTATTCCCTGTGGTGCATTTGCTGTAGGTACAACGATTATATTCTTGTCCTCGCACAGGGTTGCCGCCTGGTTTGCTGCAAGCACAACGTTCTTGTTATTTGGAAGTATAAATATATTCTCCGCATTGACCACATCTATGGCATTGAGCATATCTTCAGTACTAGGATTCATTGTCTGACCGCCCTCAATGACATAATCTGCTCCAAGCTCCTCAAAAAGCTTCTTCAATCCATCTCCCATGGATACTGTTATAAATCCATATTTCTTGCGTGGCTCTGCATGTGCTGTCTTTCTCTGCTGTCTCTCCTCTTCCTGCTTCTCCGCTTCATCGCGCTCAGACTGACTGATAACTCTCTCGTGATGCTCTATACGCATATTGTCGATCTTCATATTTGTAAGATAACCAAGGGTGAGTCCCTTCTCAAACGCCTGTCCTGGATGATTGGTGTGAACATGGATCTTCACTATATCATCGAGGGATACGCAGACGATAGAATCTCCTATGGACTCAAGAAAACTCTTAAGGTCGTCCTCCTCGGCCTCACCGTAAGTTTTTTCAAGATTTATTATAAATTCTGTACAATATCCAAACTTTATATCAGCTGTAGAAATCCCATCATTTCCTGCACCAGTGCTGGACTTCTTTACATTGACCGCTCCTGTACTCTTGTTGAGTTCCACTGTCACACGGCCCATGAGACAGTCCACAGCGCCCTTGAGGACCACCATAAGTCCCTGTCCGCCTGAGTCAACAACTCCTGCCTCTTTCAACACCGGAAGCATCTCAGGTGTTGAATCGAGAACCGCATCACCATACTCTATAACCTCATCACAGAACTGCTCCAGTGACATATCTGCATCTGCACACTCTCTCGCCTTTGTAGCAACGCCCTTTGCAACAGTGAGGATAGTTCCCTCCTTTGGCTTCATGACAGCCTTGTACGCTGTCTCAACTGCCTTTTGAAATGCATCTGCTATATCGTGTACATCTATAGATCTGCTGTCCTGAACCTTCTTGCTGAATCCTCTTAAAAGCTGGGATAATATAACACCTGAATTACCCCTTGCACCTCTAAGTGAACCTGTCGACATCGCCTTTGCAATAGATTTCATATCATCAGGAGCTGCTTCAACCTCCCTGACCGCTGACAGTATCGTTAATGTCATATTGGTTCCAGTGTCTCCATCAGGCACAGGGAATACATTCAATTCATTTATATATTCCTTATTCTTATCCAGGTTGTTAGCACCCGCTATAAATGCTTTCTTGAGCGTAAGTGCATCGATCGTATTACTCACTTCTCTGTATCCTCCAAACTAATCCATTACTTAATCCATTACTTTTACATCTTCGACAAACACATTGATCTGACTTACCTTGAATGAAGTGAAATCTTCTACCTTATACTTCACTGACTGCATCAGGTTGTCCGTGACAGCCTTTATACTCACGCCATAAGCCACAACTATATGAAGTTCTATCACAATGTCGCCATTCTCATCAAATCTTACATTCACGCCTCTCGACACATTGTCTCTTCGAAGCTGTTTTACTATTCCATCCTTGACACTGACGATTCCCATTCCTACAATTCCAAAACAGTCAAGGGCTGTCAGTCCTGCTACCTGAGCCACAACACTCTCATCTATGCTTACCTTTCCGTTATCTCCATTTATATACTCTTTCATGGCTAACTCCTTTCTATCGAGTTAATTACATAGTTATTTATTGATTATATCATAGTTAAGCAAAATTTCAAGAAATGACGCTATCTCACAGTGCATTTCCATTATTTACATATGAGTTCTCACCCTATTCCCATGTGTCGCATCCCTCATAATTCAATATTTTTCATTAAAATAAATTTTATGCTTGCATATAGAAAAATAATCTGCTATTATATGTCTTGTTGTGAACTTAGAAGGTAAGTTGGTTTATTCAATTAGTTTATTCGTTGAAGGAGGTGCTATTATGGCAAAATGTTCAATTTGTGATAAAGGTGCTCATTTCGGTATCAAAGTGAGCCACTCTCATAGAAGAGCAAACAAGATGTGGAAGTCAAATGTTAAAGCTGTTAAGGCTGTAGTTGATGGAACACCTAAAAAGATTTATGTTTGCACATCTTGCTTAAGATCTGGTAAGGTCGAGCGTGCATAATATTTGCATAATATCACCGATTCAGTTCTGATAAAATAAGAGCAGTGATTTATAAGATCGCTGCTCTTATTTTTTTGTCCCATACTCATTGACAATCGATTGCCCTCATACCAGGCACACTCGCCCCCTGCATGCCACTACCCTATCTGCATGAAAATATATATGATAATAAAAGCAGTATCACTATGATCAGAAACTGGACAAACCCACTTATAAAATATCCGATCACAACTCCAACCGCCGTAAAAAAAAATGCATAACCACAATATTTACGCCAAATAAAAATCACCACCATAATGATTTACTATCATTATATGTGGTGATTCTTTAATAATGCAGAATTACTGTACTACTTTATCCTCCGACTGTGCCATCTCATCTATAGCCTGATCCACTGCATTCTCCTCGTCTGTTTTGTCTTTCCTGAAAAGCCCTACAACCTTGTCAATAACCTCCGGGGCCATATCGATTATCTTGGTCACAGCATCCTGATTCTTAAGGTTGACAAGCCTTGTACTGCCATTTGCTATGACAAGCACCGCTGATGGGCTCATCTTTGCACCTATACCTCCAGCTGCTTTGTTGCTGTCCTGCTTGTTGAACGCACCGGCTGCCATGCCGAAATTCACATCTACAAGAGGAATTATGATCGTGTCACCCACGTATACAGGCTCCCCAACCACTGACTTTGATGAAATAAAACCATCCATGCCGTTAAAAAGTGTACTAAGCGTTCCTTCAATATTGTTATTTGCCATATCAATTTCCTCCCGATATCTTCTTAAAGCGTGATATTGTTATCTTTACATTCTTATTCCATATAACTTTGAGCACACACCACCCAACCGACCACACTATTATCCGACCCTTCATCATGAAATCTCCTTCAAGTATCTCATTCTCAAAATCCGGTGTTATGTCAATGTGATCGTAATACAGTGGAAACAGAACACTCATGTATCCGAGATTCTGTCCCGTGGATGCCGGATCTCCGGTTCCATAGGTTATCTGTCCCTTGAGCACAGACGGCTTAAGATGCTTTAACAATGCTATAAGCTGGACTTTGGCGACTCTGAAAGCCTCCTTTGTTCTCACATTGTTCACAAGTTTAGTATAGCCATCTTTTTTCTTTTTAAGACCTGATACTTTCTCAGATATATTTTTATATTTGTCTGCTATATGCTTGCACAAAGAATCTATCTTTCTGCCTATCTTTCCAAATATACCTTCTGTTTTCTTCTCAAACTCTTTGTCTTCAAGAAGAAACTCCCTGTCCTCACTGTCCGCCGATGGGAAATTCCTCTCAAATTCTAAATCTCCTTCAGTTGTATTTTCTATATCTTCTATATTGTTGGCTGTATTATCAATATCTGTATTATCAATATCTGTATCCAAATTTCCCGCTTCTATACTATTGTCATCGTAATCATCAGCAGGTCTGGCACTCTTTTTCCCTCTTCGCGGCTCTTTTTTTTCTGAGCCAAACAGCGTACCGCCAAACAGTCTCAGCCTGTAATTCAGTCCTTCCCCCTGATCATACACCAGTTTGAAGCACAGCACAAACCCAAGCCATCTAGCCGTCAGCTTCGCCCATATATCATCCTGCTTTCTGACATACATTTTATATCTGACAGGGGCAAACAGAACAAGCAGTGCAAGCAGAAGCACCAGCCCTATAATCGACAACACTATTATTAGTAATATTTTTAATATCAGTAAGACTATATGCATGTTCCATCCCCTTAGACTTCAGCGTCAAAGAAACCTTTCACGTCGACATCTCCAGTCTTTCTATATATATCATCTATAATATCCCTGACGAGCCATATAGCCTGGACTCTGGAAGGTGCGGCACCAACTATATGTATAGAATTCTCCATATCTCTGTACACCTTCTGTCTGAGCTCATTGAGTTCATATATCTCTAGTATTCCATCGTCAAAGAGCGGAAGCGTCACAACAAACACCCCCGGCACATATCTGACCTTATGAAATCTTCTTATTCCTCTGACCATTCTTATGATTTGCCGGTCTCTCGCTCCTCCGACATAGAATTTATCGTCAATGACCATCCTTTTCACCTGCTAACGCCCCAGCTTGGACGTATAGATAATACATACTATTAGTTTATTCTTCCATCATCTGTTTTATCACTATATAATCAGCCAAAAGCTCGCTCTGCTCCCTGCACCTTGAGAGTGCTCCCTGAATATACTCTTTGATCTCATCCGTTGTATTGAAAAATACAGGAATATTTGAGAGTATCTTCGCCATGATAGCCCTGTTCACCGTCATGGAATTACCAGTAAACAGCTCTGCGAACTCATTTGCCAGCTTCTCTTTGCAGGCAGCGATATAATCACTGTCGACCTTGAGAACCCCTGCTATCGCAACGTTGCTTATATCAACAAACATACTTCCGGACAGTAACTTGTCCATCGTCTCAAGAGCTCTGAAAGTCGCCTCAAGGCCATTTTCTGCTATCTCTTCCATATATCCTGTCGTTATGTCATAAACTGCCGATTCCAGCATGACCTTATGCTCTCCCGCATTCTCCTGCTCACCAACTATATCGTTTAGCATGGTGTATACAGCCTCAAGATCGCCATCATCAGCCTTCATGGCATTTGCAATGACATCCATAGCCTTATGACACTTGTCTGACGTATCATCCCTTGCAGAGATAGCTAGAAGCATGACATACAGATCGTTCACCAGTTCCACGATGAGCATATACTCTGTAACCACTGAATTGAGGAACTGTGCACTCCTGTCAAGCACATCAGCAAGCTTTCTGTAATTCTCAGCATCAAGATCTGTATAATCAGCGTTCTTAAGTATTCCAAGGGCTGTGTAGAGATCCGGATACTCAGTCTCAAATCCCTCCGGAAGCTTTATAAGGGCTGTGCTCTCAACCATATCTATAAACTGATCTAGAGATTCCTTCTCCACCCCATTGTATATATCAAGAGTATCTCCAAGTATATCGTAAAATCTGTTCTTTGTCATACGGATGGGAAGCTGACCTATGAGAGACTGCAGCTTGGAGTTGATCGCCACCTTGTCCGAATCGGCAAACACAAATCTGAATATCTCATCCGCGAATTCACTGACATCAATCCCGTCAAGTTCAGCCTGAAGATCATCCGTCATATTCTCCTGGTAGCTGTATTCTTTTCTATTTAAAATATATTCATACATCTCGAAAGCATCCGTGTATGATGTGAGCACCTTCATCTTGCTCGTGATCGTATCCCTCACCTCGGATATCAATCTGATGTCAGCGTCAGCTGCCTGATACTTGCCGTCATGAGCTTCTGTCTGATAATCTGCAATGTAGTCGCTCACCAGCTTATCTATTACTGTCTGGCAATGTGCTATATATGGATCGTCCGGGATATCACCATCCAAATGCATATCCTTGAGTGTCAGATAGTTTAGTGTGAACTTATGGCATGCATATTCAAAATTCGCCTTGAATGCAACATCTGCAAATAATCCCAAATTACTATCAAGATCCTTCTTTCTCTGTATATCAGTTATCAATTTCTTCTCTTCGTTATACATCTTTTAATCCCTCTGATTTTTTATATTTTAGTTGTGTGTATGTGTGAACAGATGATCCTGACAGTATTCCTTGTTGCCGGTACACTTTGAACAGTATCTAAACTGAAGATCCGGATATTCCTTATCCGTTCTTCCGCACACTACACACCTGTGTCCTATATTCTCTCTTTTTGCGTTTCGTACCTGTCTGTTGTAATTTCGCCGTCTCTTCATCTGCTTAGGGGCAAATCTTCTGAAGTTCTTCGTGCTCAGGTAAAAGATCACGAAGCTTACAAGAGACATTGCAATGTTCACACGTCCCATGAATGTCTCCTGGATGAAATAATACAGCGTCATCAGTATATATACTATCGACAAGTATTTCATCTTGATCGGAATGATCATCGCGTAAAGCACGCTCATATCGGGATAACAGAGTGCTATAGCGAGGAATATCGACAACAATATATAATAGGTCGATGCATATGACACAATGGTTCCCGAAGATGCCAGATATATTCTATTTGACGTGTAACTGTAATGGAAAACGTAATAACACAATATATGTGCTATCATCAATCCAAGCATTGTAAATATCATAGAACTGAACATGTAAAGATTATACAGGAACGGTCCTATCGTCCTCTCCAGCAGAGTTCCAAGACTATAGTAGAAAAACAGCATGACAAATGTAAGTATGCTGAAATCCATACTTGGTGGGGTTATGATCCATGTGACAAGTCTCCACACCTGTCCATGCATAACCGCTCTCGGATCGAGAGTGAGCATAAATAAAACATTCGGACAGAAAACTAGGAGCAGATATCCTATACCATATCCTATGATAAGGTACAACGTAAGGTTTCTTATGGCATACCTGCCAAACTTTCTCTCCATATTACTAATAAGGTTCATATAATATCTCCAATCGTAATTCAAACTACACCTTTAGAATTATATAATATAAAAAATGAGTTTACAACCGTATAATAATTAAGTTTTTCTAACCTGGCCTGTGTTATATCAGATACAAATACCGCCGGACATGCTCTGCTCCGCTAAAAAACATCATCGAGTGCACTCCGACGGACAGAATTATTTCTGAAGGTCTATATATCTTATCTCCATCGATTCTGCGAGCATAGTCTTATACAGATCAGGATTGAACTTGAACAGGTCATTTGGCGAAACTCCCGTATTCTTCAATACATCCTCAAATGTGTCTCCCTCTTTGACTGAATATATAAGGAAGTCTTCCTCCTCAATAACCGGAATGCACACCTCGTCCCCGGGCTGCATATTGTATACATTGATATATGGATTTGCGGAGATGATTTCACTCAGCTTTACCTTATATATCTTTGACAGCTTATACAGTGTGTCGCCCTTCTTTACCACATGGATGACGCCATTACATGTATCAAAATTCATACTTTACCCCTGAAAGCTTTTTTATAATATATTCTGTTTCGTCCCCTTTGTTACTCCAAAAGAGTCAAAATTTTACACTTTTTCTGAATGGTTAAGTTTTTATAAAGTCATTGTATTTTTTCAAACGCTACACTATAATAAAGTAGCTTTATCGGCAGAAATGTCGAAATCAAACACATTCAACACACAAAAGAAATTGGAAGGGTTGTTTTATGTACACATTAGGAATTGATATTGGATCAACAACAGTTAAGGTTGCTGTCCTCGATAAGGACAACAAGATACTTTTCTCCGATTACAAAAGACATTTTGCAAATATCAAAGAAACACTTAAGGATCTTGTACAAGAAGCAAAGGATGCCCTCGGCGAGAACGAGGTCAATCCATGTATCACCGGTTCTGGTGGACTGGCACTCGCCCAGCTCATCGGTGTGCCATTTACCCAGGAGGTAGTCTGTGTATCAGAGGCACTGCAGGACTATGCACCACAGACCGACGTGGCAATAGAGCTCGGCGGTGAGGATGCCAAGATCATATATTTTACAAACGGAATCGAACAGCGTATGAACGGCGTATGTGCCGGAGGTACCGGTTCTTTTATCGACCAGATGGCTACTCTTCTTCAGACTGACGCATCAGGTCTTAACGACTATGCAAAGGACTATGATACCATCTATCCTATCGCTGCAAGATGTGGTGTATTTGCCAAGACAGATATACAGCCACTCATCAACGAAGGAGCTACAAAGCCAAACCTGGCCGCATCCATATTCCAGGCCGTTGTCAATCAGACTATATCAGGTCTTGCATGTGGTAAACCAATCAAGGGAAATGTTGCATTTCTTGGTGGTCCTCTCCATTTCCTTCCGGAACTGAAGAATGCATTTATCCGAACACTCAATCTTACAGGTGACGCCATCATAGATCCAGGACACTCACATCTGTTCGCCGCAGTAGGTGCTGCCATGAACTCCAAACCTGAGGTGTCCATGACGCTCTCAGAGCTCATCCACGCTCTCTCCCAGGAACTCAATCTCTCCTCTGGTGTGGAGAGACTTGCACCTCTTTTTGAGAGTGATGAGGATTACGAAAAATTCAAGGCAGAACACAACAAATACGCTGTAAAGCGCGGTGATCTCGCTACATATAAAGGAAACTGTTTCATCGGTGTCGACGCAGGTTCAACCACAACCAAGGTTGCCCTCGTCGGAGCTGACGGCGAACTTCTCTACGACTTCTACAGCAGCAACAACGGAAGTCCGCTGAACACTACTATCAGAGCTATAAAGGATATATACAGTAAGCTTCCTGAAGGTGCAGTGATCGCAGGATCATGCTCCACAGGCTACGGTGAGGCTCTTATCAAGCAGGCTCTCTCACTAGATTTCGGTGAGGTTGAGACCATAGCCCACTATACAGCCGCTGCATTCTTTGACCCTGAGGTAGATTGTATACTTGATATCGGCGGTCAGGATATGAAGTGTATCAAGATCAAGAACGGCGTAGTAGATAACGTTATGCTGAACGAGGCATGCTCATCTGGATGTGGATCATTCATAGAGACATTTGCAAAGTCACTGAACTACGATATCGCAGATTTCGCGCACATCGCCATAACAGCGAGAACACCTATAGATCTCGGTTCAAGATGTACAGTCTTCATGAACTCAAAGGTTAAGCAGGCCCAGAAGGAGGGCGCATCCGTGGCTGATATATCCGCCGGACTCGCCTACTCCGTCATCAAAAATGCCCTGCTCAAGGTTATAAAGCTCACGGATCCAAAGGATCTCGGAAAAAACATCGTGGTACAGGGTGGTACCTTCTACAACGATGCGGTTTTAAAGAGTTTTGAAGTCATATCAGGAAGAACAGCGATAAGACCTGACATCTCAGGTATCATGGGTGCTTTTGGTGCTGCCCTCATAGCAAGAAACAAATACAAAGAGGGATTTGTCACGACCATGCTCCCTATCGAGGAGATAAGAAAGCTCACATACGAGAGCTCCATGACAAGATGTAAAGGATGTACGAACAACTGTCTCCTCACCATAAACAAATTCTCAAACGGCAAGAGGTTCATCACCGGAAACAGATGTGAGAAGGGTGTAGGTCTGAAGAAGAACGCAGACAACATCCCTAACCTCTTTGAATATAAGCTTGGAAGAATATTTGGCTATGAATCACTTAAGCCTGAGGAGGCAAAGCGCGGTGTGATAGGTGTTCCACGTGTACTCAACATGTACGAAAACTATCCTTTCTGGCACACATTCCTCACAAAGCTTGGATTCTCAGTTGTACTCTCTCCTAAGTCATCAAGAGATATATACAGCCTTGGTATCGAGTCCATACCTAGTGAGTCAGAGTGTTACCCTGCCAAGATCTCACATGGGCATGTCATGTGGCTGCTGAAGAACGGAATCAAATCCATCTTCTACCCATGTGTACCGTATGAGATGAACGAGACTCCTGAGGCAAACAATCACTACAACTGCCCTATCGTTGCTTCTTATGCAGAGAACATTAAGAACAACATGGAGGAACTCAAGGCTGATGACATAACATTCATCAGACCTTTTGTGGCACTGGACAATGAGGAAGCTCTCGTAAAGCGAATGTATCGTGAGATGTCCAAGTACTATGATGTGACAATGGACGAGATTGGAAGTGCCATACATGCTGCGTACGCAGAGGCAGAGAAGGTCAAGGAAGATGTACGTGCAAAAGGTGAAGAAACCCTCAGATACATTGATGAACATGACATGCTCGGTATCGTTCTGGCAGGTCGTCCATACCACCTTGATCCTGAGATCAACCACGGTCTACCAGAACTCATCAACTCATACAAGATCGCTGTCTTTACCGAGGATTCAGTCGCACACCTTGGAAAGGTTGAGAGACCTCTTATCGTCTCCGACCAGTGGATGTACCACTCAAGATTATACAAGGCAGCTAACTATGTAAAAACCTGTGACAATTTGGAGCTCATACAGCTCAACTCATTCGGCTGTGGTCTGGACGCTGTAACAACTGACTGTGTCAACGATATACTTACCAAGTCAGGCAAGATATACACTGTCCTCAAGATCGATGAGGTCAGCAACTTGGGTGCAGCAAGGATCAGAATCAGATCCCTCATAAGCGCGGTCAACTCAAGACATGAACAGCACTACAAGACATGTCCGTCAAGCAGTGCCATCAACAGAATAGAATTTACCAAGGAGATGAAGAAGGACTATACAGTTCTTGCACCTCAGATGTCTCCTATCCATTTCGATCTTCTTGCACCTGCATTCAAGTGCATGGGAATCAACATTGAGATCCTGCCGGATGCAACCAAGGAGACGATAGATGTTGGTCTGAAATATGTAAACAACGACGCATGTTATCCATCTCTGATCGTTGTCGGACAGATGATGAGCGCCATCACTTCAGGAAAGTACGATGTGAACAAGCTGGCTGTCATCATGAGCCAGACAGGAGGCGGATGCCGTGCAACAAACTATGTAGGATTTATCAGACGTGCCCTCTCCAAGGCAGGCTACGGTCAGATACCTGTAATAGCACTGTCAGCCCAGGGCTTTGAGAAGAACTCAGGTTTCAAGATAAGCTACAAGGTCGTAAAGCGTGCAATGCAGGCTCTGATATACGGTGATGTATTCATGAGATGTCTGTACAGGACAAGACCTTACGAGAAGGAAAAGGGTTCGGCAAATGCACTCCATGAGAAATGGAAGAAGGTTTGTCTGGAGAGCCTTACAAAGACCGGAAGCAACGCAGTATTCAAGAAGAATATACAGGGAATCGTCCACGACTTCGATACTCTTCCACTCCTTGATATCAAGAAGCCTAGAGTCGGAATTGTTGGAGAGATACTTGTAAAGTTCCTGCCATCAGCCAACAACCACTTAGTTGACCTGCTGGAAGCAGAGGGAGCAGAGGCTGTTATGCCAGATCTCCTGGACTTCTTCATGTACTGCTTCTACAACAACAATTACAACTATGAGTTCCTTGGCAAGACCAAGAAGGGAGCCATAGTCAGCAACACTGTTATAAAGGTTCTGGAATCCTTCAGAAAACCTGCAAGGGATGCTCTTGAAAAGAGTAAGCGATTCGAGGCTCCTGCCCATATCGAAAAGCTTGCTGCCTATGCAAGACCAATCGTATCCATAGGAAACCAGAACGGTGAGGGATGGTTCCTTACAGGTGAGATGATAGAGCTCATAAAGAGCGGTGCTCCGAACATCGTGTGCGCACAGCCATTTGCATGTCTTCCAAACCACATCGTGGGCAAGGGTGTTATCAAGCATCTGCGTGAGGCATATCCTGAGGCAAACATCGTGGCTGTCGACTATGATCCTGGTGCATCTGAGGTCAATCAGGTAAACAGAATCAAGCTCATGCTTGCAGCGGCAAATAAGAATATGAAGAAATAAAATATCTATATATAACAATTTAAACACATTAAAAAAGAACCTGAAGCAGTCAATATCTTACTGCTTCAGGTTTTTTTTATATTTTATTTATTTATGATTTTTCCGACTATCGCAACAATTTACTCGGAGTCTTTTGGTGCTACCATATACTTTTATTTATGACTCAATGGTCAGGCTATGACATATTCCTTTCTGTCACAATTCTCGAAAAGCTCATAATCAAGTCTTCTCTGTATCTGTGAATGAATAAATCGAACTCCCATCCCATTCTCCGCAGCTTCCTTTGCCAGCTTATGTTTTGCTGTCTCTGACATCTTAAGCTTAACGCCATAGTAATCAGAAAGCTTTCTGACAGGACTTATTCTTTTGTCATTTAATATGGCGTAGAAGTCATCCTCAGTCATCTCCCTGAGCTGAACTATATTCCCTATGCGCCCCGCTATTTCACATCTCACATTTGCATACTGTACAAGATCTTCCTGAGTGAATGTACTCCTGTATCCGTCAAATGACTCGTCAGACGATACTGCACCAAAACCTATAGCCCTGCTCTTATTCACAGCCACCTCCTTCGCTCTGACCATGGAATCGAAGGAACCCAGGAACACAAAACTTACATTTGATGTATCTATATCAAGAGCTGGTTCACTGTTCGACGGATTGCCATCAAAATGAACCATGTCCCCCTCCAGGACCTTCAGCAGTTCATTCTGGACTATGTAACTGTAATGCCTGTCGTCCGCATCCTCGAACATCTTGTCAGCCTCATCAAGGACAATGATAAGGTGGCCCATTTTATCCTGAGGCACCCCATCGAACAGATTTCTGACCTTTGTATTGCCCTTCCAGCCCGTGCCCGTCAGAGAGGTGGCATTGTGGATCACTATGTTCGGATATAGCTTTGCGAGCTGCCTGAATATCTCTGTCTTGCCACAGCCGGTAGGGCCTGCAAAGAGTACATTCTGCCTCCTGCCATTCACATGGTTCCAGAGGAGCATGGCAGCGGCGCGCTTTGCCTCCTTCTGGCCATATACTCTGCGGTCAAGATATTCATATATCTTCGCCGGCGAGCTCAATATTCCTTTTGCATCAGTGCTTCTTTTATCAGACTGTGTCTTTGTTTTGGATGGATTATCTCTGTCTATCTCCTTGGAAGCAGCATATCCGGCAGTTCTTGCATTTCTATCCGCCGCTTTTGCATCACAAGGGATATGATCTTTACTTGAACGCTCATAAGCACAAAGCAATGTCGCTGCCATGTCCTCCACGTCACTGTCTCTAAGTGTAAGATTCTCAAGTGCAGTAAAAAGCAGTTCACCAATCTGACCGCTTGGCAGATGCTGCCATACATCATTTAATTCATTTACTTTATCAAGCGCCTGGTAATACTCTTCGTCGGACATCTCATCAAAATCCCCAGCCTTTGCTTTCTTTGTGAAATCTACTGCCGGATTTGCAATGCTTCTGTTTCTGTATCCATTTGATGTTGCTCTAAGTAATTCCTCGTAAAGTTCTCTCATATTGTCGATCTTCATATGCATTTTCTCCTTTCGTCTTGCCCCATGAAACAGCTCACTGTCTGTGCCACATGGGATATTCTTTATTTGATAAACACAGTATAACTACAGCAATATTTAAGCTCGTAAAATTTACGAAGAAAAGCCACCAATCTGTGCCAATACAGATTGATGGCCTATAAACCAATGCAGCTATTTTATTTTGGGGCTTTGAAATATCATTCTCAGCCGTTTTTTTCTTTCTTTCTCCTCCTGTTCCCTGTCGAACGCTTCAAGCGTAGCTCTTATATCTGACTCATCAACATCTCCATATAATGCAGAGTTTCCTGTCACTTCGCCAGATATATCTGCCACATCTGCTTTTACATTGTCATAGCCTTTGAAATACTTAAGGAAAACCTCCGGACAGCCTGCCGGGGCATCCCCATTATACCGCCTGTACTCCTCCATAGAGTCAGCCTTATAATCATAATTTCTAAACCAGCTCACCGCCTCTGACATACCAGGGAACACATTTTCATCAAAGGAGCCTTCCTGAAACGCCGAAAATTCAAATGCACTTCCGCCATCTGTTCCGTAGAAATATACCACGCCGAACTCACAGTTGCTGGCAAGTCTCACATCGGCATTCTCCGCAAACTGCCTTTTGCCTATGAGAAATATTCCGCCGCCTGTATCATTGTCAATCCACATCGGCATAAAGACATTCTGGTAAACAGAAGCTCTCTTATCCGAATTCAGTCTGTCACGGACATTATCACACGCATTGTAATATTCATCCCATGTCGTATAACCGCCGGGGATTTCAACATAGCCTGTACCGCCAGAAAATGGATTATCCCCCACATATCTGAAATACGCATCCATTATGTCCATACTTTTATCCTTCTTGCGGGGCCTGCCTACATTTGAAAAGCCTGCATCATAAAGCAGTGTATGCACATCGACGGTTAATATGTCTCTCTGCAGGTTCTCCGTGAGCTTATCAAGAAATTCCGCTTCAAAGAACCGGTCCGCTTCAATGTTGAATTTTTCATAGTTCTCTTCTCCAAGCTGCCTTAATCTTGCAAGTCTCAGTGCAGCTCTCCCGCATCCTGCAAATACATCATCTCCAAATGTCTGCTTTCCAAATTCTGTAAAATATGCCAGTGACTTCTTGTCTGGGATATATTTGCTGTTGCCCGCCCAGAATTCCAGAAGTCTGCTGACATATCCTGCTTTAGATATAATACCATAATAGAAATCCAGGTAAGACGACATAAGCTCCACATACGGATTCTTCTTCTCGCCATCGAATTCAAATGAATCAAGCAGTTCTGACGAGATGCGCCTAAGCATATCTATATCCGCATCTACACTGATGTCCGATTCTGATACCTTGCTATTATCCATATACTTATCAAGCAGTCTCAGTCTGTCACCACACAAGTCACCCTCTGCATGCTTCAACGCTTCACGCTCATTTTCAAGTTCTAACCTCTCCGTCTCCCATTCCGTTTCCAATTCTGATTTACCACTCTCACCTGGGCGCTCTGATCCATCCGTTTTTTCTTCATAAAATGAAATACTGTCTAACAGCTCTGGCAGACTGTGAATCCTATCAAACGAATCAGAAAGGGTTTTATCAGAAAGCAGCGCTTTTACCAGAAAACGGACATATCTTTTCCTGCTTGCTGCCGTGTCCACCAGACAGTAGTATTCTTCCTTCATCCGAATTCTGAGATTGCTCTCTCTTTTACTTTTCACATATCCATATAAGAAAGAATTCTCCGTATTTTCATGGTAATCCCGTCCTAGTCTGACATAAAAATCTTCTCTGAAACCAGCCACGCCCTACGCCTCCTCCCGAAGCTTCTTTATCGCATCTATCTGCTTCTTTATACTGATGTATGTCCTTGCGCAATTATCTGCATCGGTATACAAAGTCTTGCCCCGCCTGCCAAGGAATACATCCAGCATGCCCTCCACCAGGATATCAAATATCGTAAGCGGATACCTCATATCACGGGATTCATCAGTATAAAACAGCTCACGAAGCCTCAGATATCTGGTACAGAACCCTTCAGTATCAGGAAATGTCTGTCTGAACCGCTTCTCACTCTCATCCCATCTGACTGCCAGCTCATCAAAATATCTGTTAAGCTCTGCCATGTCCGGATCATTTGCATCGACATCCACATATTCACTCATGACCGCTTCTATCTCTTCTTCGGTCATGGCATTGTCCTCTGCCTCATCCAGAAACTCATCATACATCTGCATCTGTTCCTGACAGTACGTATCAAGTCCATCCTTCATGCTCTGGGTAAGGCTGTCTCCGATATCTTTCCCGGTAATCGACTCATATGCCATGCTGAATATTTCAAACAAACCAGATGCTCCTCTGACGCCAAAATAAGTCTCCCCCCAGAGCTCATCATATCTTTTCTCGATTGGTCTTACAGAAAACTCTCTCACTCTTTTTGCATGAAGGTAAAGCTGCTGAAATGAATCGGCATACGGTTCAGCATAGATTTGTTCAACCCACTCCATCTCGCTTGTCATGAGCAGTATCATGCAGTAGAGATAATCATGTATAAATTCTTTGAATCTTGTCGGCATACATGGAATTTTCTCTTTCGAAGCTTTTTCTTCCGAAGTTTTTTCTTCCGAAGCTTTTTCTTCTGTCGCTTTCATTTTGCAAAAGTCATCATCCGAAAGCCCATTATCTTTTATCGTTTCGTCACTCTCTATCCACAGTCTGTTTCTTATACCATAGCTGTCCATGGATTTTACCAGCTCATTTACAAGCTTTTCCACAGCCGTAGCTTTTCCCATTTCTCCTCCTGCCAGAGCCCCTGACAGAAAAGCCGGAACCTTGTTGTCCCTTCCGCTTACAGCCTGATCCAGTGCCGATTCCAGCTCCCGGAATTTGTTCTTGCGGAATTCTATTTTTTTCCACTCTTTGTCCGATATTCTCAAAGCAATCACAACCTCATCTTTCTATATAATAATAGGCAAATTCACTATCAAGCCAACTTTTAAACTAATCTTTTGAAATGATTACGAGATCAATCAGATTAATCTACGTCATCAAACCTTAAGCTCATCTGTGTCTCCTTAAGTGATTTCATTTTGCGCTCTGTGATCTTGTCTAACTCGCCAACAGTTCCGCACAGGAGAGGTGACTTAGGATCGTAGCATGCACAATTTGCTTTCACCGCAGCCTCAGAATAGTTGGCATAACAGTATCTGCAGCCGTTTAAACAGGTGTTATATGAGCCTATCTCCACGCTCTCCATACATCCACACTCCGGACGCTGCACCTTATCCTTTGACACCTTTATATCACAGCCTATGATCTCCTCGATGAGCTTCTTATCTATGCAGCAGTTATGCTCAATTCCGCATTTTTCAAGGTCTATTATCTCCGCACATGTCGCAACCACCATACCGTGGCTCCTTGCTATGTCGGCGATGGTCTTTGCAAATGTCTCAAGCTCGTCATGACTCATCTCATATCTGTCCACTGCCTCCATATTCTTCTTGTTCTTGGCATATATGTCGACAAAGCTTATGACACACTTCTCAGTACATCCGTCAAGTGCCTCAGCGATCTGTGTAAATGCCTTTATGTGGTACTCCGGAGAGTATTTCTTCGTGAACACTATCGGATCATATCTCCAGATAATGCGCTTTTTCCCTATCTTTTCTGCAAGCTGCTTAAATGCCGGAATCAGCTTTTCTTTCTTATCAGGCAGATTTGCCTCCATATCCCTTCCGTATCCGGTCAGCGTGAACTGGAAATAATACTTGTACGCAGCCAGTTCATCAAGTCTTGGAAGCATCGGTATCGGATTCTTTGTCCAGAACACTATGCAGTCCACCACATCCGGCGAGAGATCAATCCTGCTTATCTGATGAGCGTTCATGGGATTCCTGACATACAGGAATCCCTCCTTTATTCTGTTGTAGAACCACTCCGAGTAAAATGTTGGAATATCAGTTCTCCTGCTCGCACTTACTATCATAATTTTAAAATTCCCCTTGTATCTTCCATCGTTATCTGCTTCTTGATTCCTTCAAATTTGACATATCTTCCACAGATCATATTTGCAAATATCATTCTTCTTGCAAATGACTTGGCCATTATCCTGCCATCCTTGTCATAGAGTCCACACTTTTCGCCATTTGGAGTTATGCCATACCGCAGTCTTCCGTCAGCTTCCTCAAACTGCTCTATACAGCCATCGGCTATCAGTCCCTTAAAGATATTATCTATACTGAATACCTCCTGAAGCCCACGTACATTGTCAGGTACATATCCGGTCGTATCGGCAATAAGCTTGATAGCTTTTTCATGAACAGTCCACGGATACATATACATATTTTTTGCAAATTTATAAATATCCTGCGAGAATCCACTCCAGAATGTAAACCCTCTCATGGTTTCTTCAAGTATATCCAGAACTAGATTTTTATCGGTAAGTTCCCTGTTGTCAGCCTTTCCTCTTGTTATCTTAAAAACCTGATAGCATATTCCATTTGTGCTGTCCATCGGATAATTGTGTATCTTATCACTGACATTTGTAAGCTCGTTCCATCTGTCTCTGTCGCATATCTTTTTACTGCCATAAAATATACTGTCAAATGAGTCATCGTCGTCACGTCCAAAAAGCCATATCTTATCCGGGGTATCCGGTGCCCCCACATAACTATGAAACTCGTCATATGTAAAATAAC